>CAZISK010001307.1:0-1500 GCA_964541355.1 uncultured Candidatus Obscuribacterales bacterium | reverse complement strand
GAGGATGGTACCGCTCCGGAACCTATGATCTTCTGGATTCCCAGCGCTTTGTTGGCAGGAATGCGACTGGTAACGGCGTCGGTAATCAAGTGGACATCGAAGCCGCGAAAGATCAGGTCATGAGCGGTTTGATTGACGCAGACGTGCGTTTCTATGCCGCTCAACATTATCTGTGTGCGCCCGCAACCTGCCAACCAATTGGTAAGTGATTCCTCGCCGAGTGCGCTGAAGCATGACTTTTCAAAGTTTTGGTGAGCGCCGAGACAACTGGACAATTCAGAGGCGGTGTTGCCAAGCCCTCTTGGATACTGCTCCGTGATAACGATCGGAACTTCGAGTATTTTGGACGCTTCAATCAAAATCGAGATGTTTTTCGTAAGCTCATTAAAATCGCTGAGCACTTTGCGAAAACTTTCCTGCACGTCTATGATGAACAGTACCGCTTCAGATTTATTCAATATTCTCGGATGTCTCATGTACGTTCACCTTATCAACCAACGCGGTACGACATCGGGCTCCTCTTCGGATTACGATCGCCATTCGCGCTAGTATATTTGTTTGTCGCGATTTAAAAGAAAGAGGTTCCCGACATGAGCACATTCTCAACGTAGAAGGAATCGAGGGAAAAATTGCCACCGCTTCTTGCCAATTACTATCTCACTTACAAGTGCAACTCCCGCTGCACATATTGCGATATTCCGGTAAAGCCAGAGAATATCCCGATTAAGGAGACAAGCGCCGAAGTAATCATTGAAAACCTGGCAGCGCTAAAACGGCTGGGTGTAAAGGTCGTGGACTTTACCGGCGGCGAACCGCTTATCTATAAGAAGTTGCCTGAAGTATTAAAAGCGGCAAAGGATATGGGTTTCTTCACCAGTATCGCCAACACCGGAACGCTCTACCCCAACAAGGCCAAAGAGCTGGCCGGGTTGATCGACGATCTGAAATTCTCGCTGTCGACGATAGATCCGGAATCGTACAAGAATGAGCGAGGCATCAACGGATTCGCAAGGGTGATAGAGAGCATCAAGATCGCCAAGGAGCTGGGCGAACACCCCTCAATCATCGCTACTGCCACCCCCGAGTCAATCTGGCACATGGAGAACGTCATCGGTCTTGCCCAGGAGCTTGGAGTGGTGGTGCTTCTCGGACCGGTATTCGACTATTTTGGTCAGGACACGCTCGGCGAAGACGGCGTGAAGGAGCTGCACCGACTCTCGAAGTATGACAACGTCACTGTAAATTGGGCGTTCACGCAATTTTTCCTTGATGGCGGCAATCAGATCAAAGCGCCTCGCTGCCGAGCCATTTCCTCAACGATCGTAATCTCGCCCGACGATCATCTGCTTCTGCCTTGCTATCACATGCACGACGAGAGGTTGAAGATCAAACACGAGAACGGCAGATCCAATCTCGACGAGATCTGGCATTCCCATCACGTCCAGGAACGCCGCAAGAAGGAAGGAGCCTGGGATTTCTGCCAGGGCTGCACGATTTGGT
>CAZISK010001306.1:0-1514 GCA_964541355.1 uncultured Candidatus Obscuribacterales bacterium | reverse complement strand
CCTTGTGCAAATGCAAGAGGCTAAGGCACAGCATTTCTTTATGTTCGGCGGATTTTCCACAGAGCTTCGCGCATTTCTCATAGTCGCTCTTCATTAGATCAAGCTGTCCAATCTTCTCACGATAAGCGGCGCGAATCAGAAAGAGTTGGGGTTCCTTCTTTAAAGCGATAGCGCTGGTAATATCGGATATGGCGGCATTTAGTTGCTGCTTCTCTCTGAAGATATTTGACCTTGCTACGTAGAGGTGGGTGCGTGTAGTGGGATCGGCAAGTGTAATCGCCTTTGTGAGTAGACTTAGGGCACGTTCGGTTCTGCCTTCCTCCTGTTCGTACAATGCGAGTCTATGGAGTACGTTAGGGTTGCTGCCGGCGCCGGGCAATGCCTCGAGTAGTGTGATAGCTTCTTCTCTCTTGCCTGCTTTGGACAATTGCTCCGCTTTATCTAGAGTTTTATTCAACGAATCGGTGTCGGCATGGAGTATTCCGGTCGAAAGCTGCAGCCAGAAGACACAGAGTAAAACATGTAGTGTGATTCGCACTTCTTGGTGGAATTGAGTCCTCAAAACTATCGTACCTTCTTATGAGTCAACGGTTGAGCTTACTTGCCTCGATTTCATCTTTCTGTGCCAGAGCTTCGAATTCCTCACGCGTGACCCGATATAGGTTGGAGATGTCGACCTTGCCTGTCACTTTACCATCGGGCAATCTTCGGAAGTAGCAGATTTTTGCATTTTCGAGACCTTCATAGGCTTCGGCAATCTGAGCGAATGACTCTCCACGACGGGCGGAACCTGAGTAATAAGCTCTTTCGGTAACAAGGTCTGATAATGCAAGCAGTGCCAGAGTTTGATCGACGCGATGTTTTGCGTTACCCGCATCGCGAATGGTGGCATTCAGGTAAGCATACTTGTTCAATCCTAGTATCAGACTTGGCACCTCATAAGAGCGCACTTCCAGGGCCGCCATGTCTTTTGTGTTGACCTCTGCGTAAATCTCATCTTGTTGATTCATTTTGATGAGTTTGTCGGCTGCCGCAATGTTGGTTCTATCGTTCTGAGTAAACCATCTCGAGAGAGGGCGGTGATTTAGCGAGTAAGGTTGTTGCAACTTGGTTAGCATCTCTTGATCAAGACCAAGGGCATGTAACCCATTCTGAAGATCTACTTCGGCCTCTACGTAGGAAACTTTTCCTCTACTCATCTGGATGGTGCCGAAATTGATAAGAGCACTTCCGAAGTTATGCAATGCCTCTTCTATCTCACGGATCTGAAGCAGACCCTTGGGATTTTTTTGAACAGTCCAGTTTTCCTCTACTTTTCGTGCGAGTGCGATGAGCTCGGCGTCGGTCTTTTTGAGCAGAGTCTCTTTTGACTCGGTCAAGCGATCGTTGCCGCCTAACTGCAAGAGTTTTTCTACAAACCGGGTTTTCGAAGCGGTCAATTGACCTCTGGAAACTAATGGTTTGACGTTGCTTATTTCCAGGGCTCGAATTGCATCATGCCTGAACGCGGGTAC
>CAZISK010001305.1:0-1523 GCA_964541355.1 uncultured Candidatus Obscuribacterales bacterium | reverse complement strand
GATACTTATCGATCCAGTCCAGCATCACTGATGAAACAGGGAATAGCATTCCAGGCGGTGTGAACTGTCTATCCGATAGGGTGTGATGAATAAGACATCGGTGAAGCCTTCCGTTACCGTCGGCAAAGGGATGAATGTACACAAACCCAAAGGCGGTTGCTGCAGCTTGAAGTACTGGTTCTAGCTCGCCTTCTTTCATGATCGCATTCGCTTGGATTAGCGAGCGCATCAGATGCTCGACATCTTCCGGCTTGGCGCCGACGAACTCAGGAAGCGGCTCACCATCAGCAGTGTGTTCACCGAGAAACACGCCCTCAGTACGCAAGCCTCCTTGTACAAAACGGTTGTCTTCAATAAGAATTCCATGAAGACGAATAATTTCCTCGATCGACATCGAGTTTTTACCCGCCTGCAGGACGGCTCGTCCCCATCGTTCAATTCGATTTCGAGGTGGTCGCTCCCCTTCGATCTGAAAACTAGCCTGACTGTCTGCCAGCAGCAGAAAGCTTGCAGCGCGAGATATGACGCCTTTACTTACGCGTCCAATGATGGCTAGAGCAGACTTCGAAAGGTCGCTCTCAACATAGCTCTTCAGCGTTTCCGTCTTCCTGATGATTGGACAAAAACTAGCAGTGCCCAAAAGATTGTCACGCACTTTATGCCGACGCGACAAAGTGCCACTAGCTTTGGTGAAATATTTTTCTGTGTCCAGCAGATCAACCGCTGTGACGTTGGGCGCATCCGGCACTGCAAGCGTATTTCCAGTCAGCAACTCATAGAGGTACCATGCGCGCCGAGTGAGCACGCTAGTAGGTGCCGACAGCGCATACTGCTCAATTACTTCCACGGGGAGTGAGAGGAATACACGCTTTAGAACAAGCAGATCGATGTTTTCGTACCGCATCGCGAAATTCAGGTGAGCCTGAACATTGGGTTCAAGCTCGTGCCGTTTGCTGTAGATCTGCCATCCGCGCTCTTTCTTTATATGTCCTTTGATGTTTTGCTCAGAAATACAACTGGGTTCTCGGACAGGAACCTGTACGTTAAACGCATGAACGAGCGCAGACAATCCGGAAAGGCTTGTACGGGCTGGCAAAGCCAAGCCTTGAAACATTGCTGGTTTTTGGTTTGGTAGATCCATTTGCGGTTCCAAATCGTTCTTTGGGGTTCCAGATATATCTATTTTACCCACAAAGGCTCCAGATTGACCGAAACTCGCCGATTAGGTTCCAAATTATTCAATATTGCTCAAATTGCCGCAAAAGCACCAGCCTGGGTCCATTTTCCTCAAAGCGGCTCCAAATTATTCTTTCTTACCACCATCCGCTCCATTTTCTTCAACGCGTGGCTCACAAATGCTTGAATGCCGAATTGAAACTCGACTGCGATAGACACCACATTCGACGACATGTCCAGGAATGTTCTGGATCATTTTGTACAGCCAAGAATCGAGAAAGGTTGACCCGCCTGATTTGTTCCAATCGCAGAAGATTCCTATCCTGACAATGATTTCTGATGAGGAG
>CAZISK010001304.1:0-1523 GCA_964541355.1 uncultured Candidatus Obscuribacterales bacterium | reverse complement strand
GCAATTTCGGTACGGCTCAGAGAGAACTCAAGTCTCTCAAGTTCGCCGCATCACCCAATCGCGCCGCTCCCCTATTGAAGTCATGGAACGACAGCGACTCTAAACAGTCAATTATCGATTTTGTTAATTCAGTGACCAAGGCAGACTCGCCTGACTTCGTACCAGTGGACGAGCGTATCGCCACTTTCGATAACGACGGAACACTTTGGGCTGAACAGCCAATGTATGTCCAGCTTCAATTCGCAATAGACCGTGTCAAATCGCTTGCTCCAGAGCATCCCGAGTGGGCGACGCAGGAACCCTTCGCTTCACTGCTCAAAGGCGACATCAAAGCAGCGCTGGCCGGCGGTGAACCATCGATTGCAAAACTCATTGTAGACACCCACACCGGCATGACCACTGAAGAGTTTAATAAAATTGCCAGCGACTGGATTGCTACCGCTAAGCACCCGGTGACAAAGCGCCTTTATACAGACATGGTCTATCAGCCTATGTTGGAGCTTTTGTCTTATTTGAGAGCGAACGGTTTTAAGACCTTCATCGTCTCAGGTGGTGGCATCGACTTCATGAGGCCATGGGCTCAAAGAATATATGGCATTCCACCAGAACAAGTGGTTGGTAGCAGTGTTAAAACCAAATTTGAGATGCCTGATGGCAAGCCAGTTCTGATGCGCCTTCCGGAGATCAATTTCAACGATGATAATGTAGGCAAGCCGGTCGGCATCCAGGAGCACATCGGCCGCCGTCCTATAGCAGCCTTCGGTAATTCAGACGGCGACCTACAAATGTTGCAGTGGACAACGGCAGGAGCCGGCCCCCGGTTCGCCCTCATCGTGCATCACACAGACGCTGAGCGCGAATGGGCTTATGATCGCAAGTCATCAATAGGACGTCTCGACAAGGCGCTCGATATGGCTGCAACACAAGGGTGGACTGTTGTCGACATGAAAACCGATTGGAAGAGGATCTTTCCTTTTGGGAATAAGTGATGCCGTACTCTCATTTCAAAAAGCCGTTGTCGAACGGACAAACAAGTCTTTCTGAGTTCCTCACTTGGGTCGATTAGTACAAAAATATCCATGCGTCGGAGCAGTTTCTTTGCAGTTACTTCCCCAGAAGGTCGTCAATCAATCCAGTCGACGCCGCCTCTTCGAATCCATCAAATGCGTCTCGAACTATTTCTTCCAAGTCCGCCACCTCTTCATCTGTCAACGCAGCGAATTCTCTCTTCCTTCTTTTGTTCGGAAGCGTGCCACCATTTCTATGCACGAAAAGCACGAATTGCTCAGCCGTTAGATCAGGCATTTCAACAACGTTCATAACATCTCTTACGGCCTCGTCGCGACGCGTGAGGTAGTCAATTTCTCTCGGAAGGTCCGCCTCAATAGTGCGCTTGACGCAGCTAAAAAGGAACTCCGCCGCTTCAGTACAATCGAAGTACCTGTAGAGATCCGCAGTGTCATTCAAGACGTGCACGTTCCCTTTGGCAGTCGGCTCCCATTCAATAAATTCCATGACGCGAG
>CAZISK010001303.1:0-1536 GCA_964541355.1 uncultured Candidatus Obscuribacterales bacterium | reverse complement strand
GAGTCGAGTTTCGAGTTCATGAGCGAACTGGCTCAAAATCGCGAGATTCGATTAGTCTTGGATATAGATGAAGACGCAACTGTAAATGTAGATAGAGATAAACTCATCCAGATCTTCCAAAACTTGCTCGGCAACGCCGTCAAGTACGCGCCACCCGCGACCGAGATCACAGTTAAGAGTCGGGTCAGAGGAAGCTTTATGGAGATCGAGATTATCGATCAAGGCAAAGGGATTCCGCTCGATCAACAAGACAAGATCTTCGAACGATTTCACCAGGTAAGAGACTCCGGTGGCAAGGCATCAGCAGGGTCAGGCCTAGGTCTCGCATTTTGCAAACAATTCGTAGATCTTCACGGCGGGCAGATCGGTGTCGAGAGCACAGAGGGTAAGGGTAGTACTTTCTGGTTGCTATTGCCGGTTCACTAATGGTTTTCGAAAAAACTCTTGCATCGTAACGTGAAAAACATGCATTCCAAAACTCCGTAACTCTCATATCGGTGAGCATGAGCGAAGGAGTCAAGTTGTCAAACTTCCTTCAAAAGAGGTCGTCATCGAGAACTCAGAGAAGGCAGCAGCCAACTAGCGATGAAACAACCAGGTGCGAGCATGATTTGATTGTAGATGTCTGTTGTACAAAGCACCGACCTCGCAGGGTAAGAGTGGCCTCCTGAATTGATAAAGTGGAATTAGTTTGTATACGAAAATTTAGGGAAAAAGATCTCTAGTTACTCCATACGAGGGTTGTGACTGCATGGATAATCAATCGGCCAAAGAATCATCCGCTGTGGAGCCTCCGCCAGAGATAGAGGCGGAGGAAAGGAAGGAGCAGAGCACAGAGTCAGAGCACAACTTTTGGGCAGACCACCTACTCCAGTACAACCCCAGCTTCACGCTCGGCCACCCTTATTTGCATGGTCAATGGGGGACGTACCAGGCAGACAAGCGTCGGCACATCGCAAAATCAGCGTTCGTCGGTATTCTTCTTGTTGGGCTGATTCTGCTGAGCCCAAGGCTAGGCATTTCCCTCTTCTGGCTGTATTACCTGATCCCTGCGCTCTGTATAGCCTACGGCATTTTTAGCATGCGCAAATTTAGACGGAAAAATGCTGAGTTGTCCGTTCGGGAGCAAAAGCTAAAGGCCGCAAGCGAGGCGATAAAAGAGAAGAGCGGTTCGCTGGTTCAATACTCAGTCGAAGATATCGGACAAAATAAGATGGGCGTTCTGAAAAATGCGGTGCCGAATTGCCGCGTTGTCGTAGAAGGTGGGAAATGGGTCCCGAAATACTGCGGATCCTGGCCCATAGAAAACTGGCGTACGCTTACTGAATCTGACAGGCTTGGACTACACACCGAATACCGTTACTACGTAACCGGCAAAACCTGGCACTCCGTCGACCAATGCTTCGCGTTGCTCACCGATAGCGGAACCGTACTCTGGTTTGTCTAGTCGATCGAGCTTCAAACAGCCGCTAAAGAAGAATCACCGCAGAGACTTTTCTCAATAGCCGGTAGCCACTACCAGCGATACCATTAAAA
>CAZISK010001302.1:0-1539 GCA_964541355.1 uncultured Candidatus Obscuribacterales bacterium | reverse complement strand
TGTAGGCTTGCTGGGCTTGGTTGCTCGGCGAGGTTAGCCTTCGACCCGTGTAATTATACTTTAGCCCCAAAAAGGTCGAAAATACGTTGTGTATTGAAGATGCTAAGTTTGAAATGTGACCCGCTTGTGTCAAGTTCGAATTTTGTGGTCGTATTTACCGCAGATTCGCGACTCTGTTATGATGCGGAGGGACTTGCTGGAAGGACCTGGACATGAATCTCACTAAGAAAGGGTTGCTGGCAATCGGCATACCGCTGCTCTTTTGGATTGTGTTCATCGTATTTCTTCAGGCTCTTGAGATGCGTGCCAGGCAGGTAGCTCGCGAGGAACGCAGGTCGAAGCAAGCTATTGCCGAACTCAACGATTTCATTCGGGACGGCATTGCCTATACTACAGTGCTTGGCTTTTACGTGACAAGCCACTCTGAGTCGTTCAAGACCAGGTTGGATGAACTGGACAAGGGCATGGTAAGTCATCTAGAAAAGTTGTCCGGCACCATGTCTCCAAGCGCCGCCCAGCGAACAAATTACGAGGCGCTTCAGGTCACCAGTAACGATGCTCTCAAGTTCTTGCGAGGCGTCGAAGATGCCGCCGCCAACAATACCATGATCAGTCTTCCTGCCGGTCTGTCCTTAACCAGGGAGGTTGAGCTCGCCTGCAACTCCATTATCCAAAAGGCTTCAGCCATGGTGGACGAGGAGAAAAAGCTGAATGAGCAATATAGTAAAGAAGATCAAGGTTATCGACAGGCGATCGATGTATTTTTGCTTGCCGGAGTGCTCACCAACATTTGTATGTCAATCGCAGCGAGTATCTTTTTGAGCAAAAGTATTACACAGCGCGTGAAGATCATGGTGGACAACACGGTTCGATTCGGTGAGCAGAAAGAGCTCAATCCGCTTCTCGAAGGACGTGACGAGATTTCGCAATTGGATGCCAGCTTTCATGACATGGCCCAGCAGGTCAATGAGCTCACGCGCAGAGAAAGTCTGTTGGTGCACTTCGCTGCAGATCCGATCTTTTCACTTGATCGGCAGCTCCGTTTCGTCAGGGTCAATCCGATGGCTACTGAGCTTTTCAGCTATGACGAGAGAGAGCTTGTAGGGCAGCCCGTGGACGTTATCTTAGCCGATCCGGCGTCGGTAAGGGATAAGCTGCTCGGCTACTGCGAGTCATTGAAAATTAGTAACCTGATGATTCGCACACGCTCCGGCGAAGAGCTTAATATGGATTGGAAAATTGTCTGGTCGAGCGCCGATGAACTTTTTTTCTGCGTAGCGCGTGATGTTACTGAGCGTACGAAAATTGAAACTATGAAACGTGACTTCGTTCACATGTTGAGCCATGATTTGCGGAGTCCGTTAAGTTCGATGGGCGCATACCTCGAGATTCTCGATACGGGCATGTACGGAAAATTGAACGATGATGGAACGCAACTCGGTCACTCCATTCGACGAAGCATTGACTACGCAGCCAAGCTGGTTAACGATTTCCTCGAATTGGAAAGAATGGAGCATGGCGCACTATTGTTCGAACCCG
>CAZISK010001301.1:0-1555 GCA_964541355.1 uncultured Candidatus Obscuribacterales bacterium | reverse complement strand
GGTTCGGTGTAAATGAACTCTCCAACATAGGTGTCGCCACAGTCGTACTTCTCGGTCGGGCTGGCAGGATCCTTAGCCTTGCTGCCTTCTCTGACGACAGGAGCGGTAGCGCTCTCGGGCAACATCTTGGCCAATGTCTCCAATGCCTGCTCTTTCGTGATCGGATTGTCGTTATAGATAGCCTCGAGCCTGAAGCACGAACCGTCCTTGCACTGAGCAGAGAATTGACCGCCCTTGCTGTCTTTCGTGCGGCTGAGATACTGATTTCTACCGCCGGATTTTGCTGCTTGCTGCTCGTCCAGGACAAAGGTCAAAACGGCGTCTTTGATGACTGTTTCGGGCACGCCGACTTTGAGACCCTCGACATTGATCGTACCGTTCTTGCTGGCGCCATCTTGTCCATAGTTACCGCTTCCGCAACCTTGTTGGAAGAAGCATACGGCTGCCAGTGCCACGTACAATATCGGGCTGGTCTTTCGTACAGTTTTGCCGGATATCATGTCTACTCTCCATTTGTGTAACCGATCCAGCATCTTAGCGCACCACGAGCTGTAACTGCAAGGTGAATGCGAAGCGTTACTTAAGAGTATTTAACTGTAGAATCCGCTACAGCACTGGAAAAGTGATTAACTATTCTTGGATCCAAGACGCGTCAAGACATTGCGGACGACACTGCTTGCCCTGGTTACAGGACTGTTCATAATATTAGAGAGTTTTTCTTCTGTCTGGAAAAGCTCGCTCTCTATGTCTTTTACTAAAGATTCGTTGCGAAGAGTTTCAACTGTAAGTTTATGAAGAGCCAGCATCGACGCGTACCTTATCGCTTTCAGAATCCTTGCCATTGTGGCAGGATCATAACCGTCCGACTTAACTAGATCCGTAGAATCGGGCTCGACGAGCCCTTCATCGTCAACCATGCTGTAAACCCAGTAGCTGATCGTATCGATCATGCTTTCCCAATACTTTTGTCTTGATACGCCTTTGCCCACCAAATAAGCCTCATACTTATCTCCGATGTAGGCAAGATCGGCGATGAAGTTCATAGATCGCATATTCCGTCTCGTGGCGCTGCCTTCATGCCGGCGGAAAGAGCAAAACGGCTCTGCCGAATAGTAGAGCATGCCACCGTCGATGATACGGAACCAGTATTCCACATCGCCATAGTGCAACAGAGCAGTATCAAATCCGGTGCCCCGTTTGTCTGCCGGAAACGAGACACAGCTTGGCTCTCCAATCCAGTTGCAGTAATGGGTTATGTTCGCTTCGATCACCTCGTCGCCCGTTAGCAATCGATCGTCATCAAACTGACTGACCACACCTTTCACTTCACCATTTCCGCCGATGATCGTGCGACTCCCAGTTGCCAGGCTTACATTCGGGTTTTTGGTCAGCAGCTCGGCGTGCCGCTCGAGGCAGGTCGGTATCAAAAGATCATCCTGAGCGAACAGTTTAATGATATCGCCGGCAGCGCGTTCAATGGTGGCATTGTAGTTAGGAAACAGTCCCAGCCGGTCGCTGTTGCGCGACCACGGTGGGCAGGCCTATAGCGCGGCAG
>CAZISK010001300.1:0-1555 GCA_964541355.1 uncultured Candidatus Obscuribacterales bacterium | reverse complement strand
CGCTTGAATCCGCAATTGCTCACGTGGCCAGGGTTATCGGCAGTTTTGCAAGCTTTTTACCAAAAGCGCTTCGATCGACTTCCACTGCTTTTTCGACTAGTTTTTACAAGATTTGTTTGATAATCTGCCTTAAGGCCATACAATATTGATTGTCGTGTTAGTCGAAGAGAAAAGTGGTGAGTAAGGGTTTGCAGGCAAAAAGAGCAACTCCGGGACCAGGACCATCTTCCCGTCCTCGAGCAGACGCCTCAAAGGCGCAAGATCAAATTCATGAATGGTTGGCGGATTACTCCAGTACGCGAGACCCGGCCCTTCGCGATTCAATAATTCAGGCGGCTTTGCCCCTGGTCAAGAGAATCGCGTATGGTCTGGCAAGGCGCTCCACCGACCCAGTCGAAGATTTGATCCAGGTTGGCTCCATCGGTTTAATCAAGGCAGTCGACCAATTCAAGCCGGACGCTGGCGCTAAGTTTCAAACTTATGCAACTCACCTGATTACAGGTGAGATAAGGCATTATCTGCGAGATAAGACAGCAATGATTCGCGCTCCTCGCGAGCTGCAGGAGCTGTCGTTCCGCATCAATCGTCTGGTGCAGAATCTCACTGCCAGACTGGGACGTGAGCCTACCGACATGGAAATTGCAGTTGAGCTGCAGATCCCGGTATCTCGCGTCAACGAAGCATACGAAGTCGATCGCAGACGCACCTTGATCTCTCTGGATCAGGCGCTCTCTAACGATGCCGGCTCGGAGCAATCGCTTATCGATACACTAGTCGATGGCAGATACCACAACAATCAGCTCGCCAAAGAAGACCGATTTATGCTTTCAGAGGCAATCAAGCAGCTGCGTGACGGCTTGAGAGAGGTCGTTCAACTGACCTTCTATGAAGACCTGAGCCAGACCGAAGTTGCAAGGCGGTTGGGTATTTCGCAGATGCAAGTATCTCGTCGGCTGCGTGCAGCGACGGCAGAGCTCCATAAAATCATCACGCAAAGTCGAAAAGGTGCGGATAAGAAAGGCAGCTAATGACTGGCCTAAATGTGATAGAAGCGCGAGGGCTGTGCAAAGACAGGGTCTCGAGCTTTCTTCTGAAGCGTTCGATGGTGCTCGACAACTTGTCGCTCACCGTCAAAGAGGGCGAGACATATGGACTGCTCGGCCCCAATGGAGCCGGAAAAACTACGACGTTCAAGATTCTCCTGGGTCTGATGAAACCGGATCGGGGCACAGCCTCGGTACTCGGCAAGACGGCAGGGGACCATGGTTCTCTGAAGCGCATAGGCTTTCTGCCGGAAAACCCCTATTTCTATTCACACTTAACCGGGCTTGAGTTCCTTGAATTCATTGCCCGTCTTTTCGGAATGAAGAGGTCCGAGATTAAGGACCGCATCAAAGAGCTTCTCAAGTTGGTCAACATGGAAGCTGATGCGAATAAGCCGATGAACAGGTATTCCAAAGGGATGCTTCAGAGACTGGGAATTGCCCAGTCTCTAGTAAACGATCCGGACATCGTCTTCTGGGATGAGCCGATGTCTGGGCTGGACCCGATAGGC
>CAZISK010001299.1:0-1555 GCA_964541355.1 uncultured Candidatus Obscuribacterales bacterium | reverse complement strand
GTTCCTCACGCTGTTCGACGTTCACCACACGCCGACGTTCATTCTCCGGCGCAAAGGTGAGGTCGATTACAGCCGGGTGACTGGATCTTTCGAGTTCGGGCAGTTGGTGAAGTTCGTCGATGAAGGACTTACGAAATCCGCACGCAAGTAGACCGACGAACCACTAGACAGGCAATGCGCAAGGTTGTGACAAAAGCGGCAGGAAGCCGGGAAAAGAACAGCCTTGCGCGTTGACACTTTGGAAAAAGGTTGGCAGGAGAACGGAGAAGCCGCACGAACTGCGGGTTCTCCCTTCTCATCCAATTTATTACTCCATCTAGTTGCAATTGCTAACTTAAAAACCCCACGAGGATGTCATTTAATTAGTTGAAATTAGTGATGAACCCCATGGGGAGCTGCACCTGATAGTTTTTTGGTGCTTAAACAAAATCCCCAGATACAACGACCAGGAGGTTCATCATGGGCAGATCTTCTTCCGGCAAGCAGCATCCCGTCAAGGTCAGTAAAGAAAGACTGGATGAGATTACTCAACTTTTGAGTCTGGATCTCGGTTTACTGGTGCGTGGTGAAGTAGACAACTACTTAACACACATGCTCCAGTTTGTTCTGCAGCTAATCTTAAACACAGAGGTGCTAGAGAAGGCCGGGAAGCGATACGAGAGAGACCTAGACAGAGACTGTGTTAGGTGGGCCTCACAGGCCTCGAGTGGCTTCATACTTGGCCAAAAAGTTGCAATCATGAAACCCCGTCTTAGGACACGAGACTTGAAGGCCGAAGTTCCGTTAGACACAGCCGATCTGCTGAAGGACAGAGAAGCACTAAATGAAAAAACGGCACAGAAGCTTCTCCTGGGTCTTTCGACCAGAAGGCTTGCTGACACTATTGACGGACTGTTGCAGGAGCGAGGCGTCGGACGCCAGTCGATTAGCTGGCGGGGAATTGAAGCGATGACGGCCAAGCTGGAGGAATTTCAAAACAGGAACTTCAGAGACCTCGACCTAGTAGCGATTTTCATTGATGGAGTACACATCGGAGATCAAGTTCACGTTGTAGCAGTCGGCATTGATACTGGAGGCAAGAAGCATGTTCTAGCAATGCAACCAGGCGAAACTGAAGACCATGTTATCTGCAAAGCACTGCTGGCTAGCCTGATCGACCGAGGTCTTAGCGAAGTGGGCGGGTATTTGTTCATTATTGACGGCAGTAAAGCTCTTAGAAAAGCTATCAAGCAGGTCTATCACAACCGGGTTGCAGTCCAGCGTTGCCTTGAGCACAAGAAGCGGAATCTGGAGAGATATCTGCCAAAAAACATGCATCAGGAAGTTCGACACAAGATGCAAGCCGCATTCTCCGAGGAAACACTTGCTGGCGCTGAGGCTAAATTCCATCAGTTGCGAGAAGAGCTCTCGATGTTTCGACAGTCTGCGGCGAAGAGTTTGCTTGATGGCTTAGGAGAACTGCTTACTCTCCATCGCCTAGGCGTCACCGGCGCGCTCAGAAAGTCACTCTGCACAACCAATGGGATCGAATCGATTTTTTCATCAGCTCGATACT
>CAZISK010001298.1:0-1557 GCA_964541355.1 uncultured Candidatus Obscuribacterales bacterium | reverse complement strand
GAAACATTCAGATACCAGCTCTGAGGTGGTGGCAGGCTCAAGAAAAGCAGTGACAATATCCACACGAGTCCATATGCAATCGCTTGCGCGACGATTGGCAGGCGCGTAAGGACGTAAGTGGTTAGATAGCCAAGAAGAAGCGCTAGTTGAAAGAACAGTAGACACACGCACCATATGGCTGCGGATCCACCAAATTGTGCCGTGACAATTTTGCCTACCAGGGGCTGGATCAGGAAGAGCAGTCCGGCGCCCAGGAGGATTGTTGAAGCAAAGGAGGCTTTTGCAATCACTTCGTATCAGGGATTGGTGCATCCGGCGGAAGAGTGCCGGGCAGTGCAAGCGTTCGCTCGGACCGACCCGTTTTCATGTAACGCTCTTCCAGAATTGTCGGTCCTGGTTCATCGTCAGTTCTCGGGACAATCAGCTTGGGAGTGTACTCGCTGATCACTTCTTCTGGTGCAGGCTTGGAAATGGCGGGTCGATTTGCGATGCTTATGTGTCCGAACCTGTAACCCATTGGTTCTGCGCTACCCCCACGATGGTCGAGTCGAAACTTCGAGACGCGGTCATTGTCATAGACGATTTGTAGATACGTACTGGGCGGATTGCCGCAGAACACAGGCCAATGAATCAGATACCATTCGCTGTTTTGATCGATTTGCGGAGACTCTGGTGGACCCTCTCTGCAGGGGTGATATCCGCTAATGTTCAGCTTAGTGATATCGGGTGCCCCTAGTAAATCGTGCACCGCGTCTTTCTTCATTCCGATAACTGAATATGTGGTCCAGAGATCAAACAACATTTGTGGGCGATGCCACTTTGCGGTCTGCCATATCTTCTGTGAGAAAGCCGCGCCGGGTTGCAGGAAGTTTGAGTCGATGCCGCTAACATTTGAATTGACTATGGCGATGGCGTCCGTGAAACTCCGAGAATCAGAACGATAGTCTTTGTACTGCCATCTGCTCGGAATCAGTTCCTCGCTGCCTGGTTTGCGGTAGAACACTCGAAACCGCTTCACCCGTTCGGCGTCTGCAGTATATTCGAACTCGAACATACCGCAGGCGCGATTGTTTGTCGCACTAACTCGTCTGGGATGCCCCATCACCTGACAGATATGTATGACCGGCATACCTACCAAACAGCGGTTTTCATTGATTATGTCTGCCGCCTGCTCGCCATTGATGTTTTTTGTTATCCAGCCGAAGTCTGATGTTGAGATTTTCCCGTTCGGTACATACATTAGTCTGAAGCACGAGAGATCCTTTCCCGTTGCCCCATATGACACTTCGAGAAACACTTGTTCTGCACCGCAATTGCCGAGGTCATAGAGATCGGTGCCTTTCCCGCCCCATGGTGCAGTTAGCTTCGCGTCGGGTTCACCCAGCAAGGCTCGTCCTTCCTCTTGTGACTTGCCGAACATTCCGAACCGGACAAGATCGAACAGCATTGTCCAGCGGGATGCTGGCTGGCTCTTCCACCTTCGAGCATCGAATTTCTGGCTTGCAGCTGAGGGCATGTCTAGCGCATTGTGCAACTCGTTCGGAGTTGGCTCACGGT
>CAZISK010001297.1:0-1558 GCA_964541355.1 uncultured Candidatus Obscuribacterales bacterium | reverse complement strand
CTTGAAAGAGCCTGTAATTTGGCTTAGACCAGTAATCGCGAAGCAACTCTTTCTCGGGCTGCAAAAGTTCGAGTTCGCCGATAGCCTTGTCCGGGTTGGACTGATTTACCAGCAGCACCAAAAGCGATCTCAACTTCGACTTCCAGAAGTATCCGTTGTCTTTGCCTCGTCGAAGCGTCTTAACGACGCTGGTCATCAAGATGTTGAGTTCCGAGAGAATAGCCAGATGTTCCACCGTCTGATTGGTATCGACGTGAAAATCGTTTCGTTCAAAGACTTTTTGAAACGAGCACGTCTTGCTGCGGTAGAAGAAATTGAGATTATCGTATGAGCCGTTGTCATCTACGATCACGACGGACTGCGATCTTTCCGATAGCGGACCGAGAAAAGGGAATAGCGTAATTGCATCTTTGAGAGCCAGATCTACGGCAGTTCTCACAATGGCGTCGTCGCGATGGCGTGCAGCAATTACGACAAAGTAATCGACATCGGAAATACCGTGACACAGATCCCCAAGAGCGAAGGAACCTGTTGTGTAGAGCCCCTTCACCGCCTCTATGTTCTTAAGCCGGTAGGTCAAATAAAAAATACCGAGGCGATAAATTAGAGCATATATCCAAGAAAATGGGACATAGTCGCTGGCAGCGATCAAGGTCTTCATCTGTTTTCTGGATACACTCATCTATCCTCTCCGGACGATGAATCTCTCAGTATTCGAGAGTTACCTACCGCCTCGTGAAATGCTGCCGTAATGAATTTACTGACAGGCTCGTTAACAGCCAACAATCCCTGCTCTATCTCTAAAGTTAGTAAGTTGAACCATCGTTCTCCGAGGACCTGAAGCTTAAACGCCAGCAACTGTTGACTACGCGGCATTATACCCGGAAAACACTACACTCAAAAGCAAAAGCCGCACGGACCGGCAAGTCTAAGCAACTTTACTCTTCACATTCCCGTCTGCCACGCGTAAACTTTTTTGGAGAGATCAACAGATGGGTAAAGCATTGATTCTTTGGATTATGGGAGTCCCGACCGGTGCAATTCTTTTGTTGTGGATGTTTGGATTTCTGCGCTAGACCTTCGAGAACTCGTCGGATAAACTGTATGCTCCCCTGCTTGATCGGCGGATTGGAGCATTTTCATGTACAGACCACTTCTCATCTGTGTAGCGCTATGGCTGTCACTTGGCACGCTTCCAGCAAGTGCACAAAGCCGTCTGGTTGAACGACCGAAGAGAGATCTGTTCGTCGAGTTGAGATTGTCCGACTTGTCGGTAGAGACACTTAATCTGGCCGAGCAGCTTGAGATTCTGCCGGCTCTCAAAGAGCTCCACGACAACCAAGCTCCATTGATACCGCAACGAAAGGCGTACTTGCGGACCAAGGTCCTCGAGACGATTCTCGAATGCTATCTCGATTCAGCGAGCATTCAAGCGGAGGCAGATCGCGAGCAGGGAGTTCTGGAAGCGGTACAGGACCGCATGACAGCGAGCAGAGATCGGGCCGTGGAGAGATCATATAGAGGTAGTTAAGCAAAAAGTTGCAAGAAACATTGGAAT
>CAZISK010001296.1:0-1568 GCA_964541355.1 uncultured Candidatus Obscuribacterales bacterium | reverse complement strand
CCGCCGATGTTCTACCTCATCGAATCAGCGGCTTCATGGTCGTTCTGGCCGGCGCCCTGATCATTTTCGGCTCGACGGCAAAAATGATCAAAAACGTCCTGCGCGCTTATGTTTCCGACGAACGAGAGTCGATCCCCGATGTACTGTTCAAGCGGCGCCACCTCGATCGTGGTCCGCGCATTGTCGTCATCGGTGGTGGCACAGGTCTGTCGACTTTGCTCAGAGGACTGAAGAATTTTACGGCCAACATTACAGCGGTCGTCACCGTAGGCGACGATGGCGGCAGCTCCGGACGGCTGAGACAGGCACTGGGTGTGGTGCCACCAGGAGACATTCGCAACTGCATAACTGCGCTAGCCGACGAAGAAAAACTCGTTACAGAGCTGTTCTCATACAGATTTCAGCATGGTGAGGGACTTGAAGGCCATAGTTTCGGCAATCTGTTCTTGACCGCTGTTTACGCCATGACTAACGGCGACATCCTGGAAGCGGCACGATTGGCTGGACGTGTTCTCAACAGTCGCGGCACCGTTCTACCGTCGACGCTGACCGGTATTCAGTTGATCGCAGAGATGGAGGACGGCTCCGTAGAGCTAGGCGAGTCTAGCATTCCGCTCGCCCTAGGGAAGATCAGGCGCCTGTCGTTCGAGCCACACGACATCAAACCGACCCCTGAAGCGCTGGAAGCGATCATGGACGCCGAACTCATCGTCCTTGGACCGGGAAGCCTCTATACGTCGATTATCCCCAACCTGCTCATTCCTGGCATAGCCGATGCGATCAAGCTTTCGCCGGCACGAAAGATCTATGTGTCGAATGTGCTGACCCAAGCAGGAGAGACGCAAGGATATACCGTCGCAGACCACATTCAGGCGATTTTCGACCATGCCAAAACGACGGAATCCGAGTCACAAAGCCTCATTGAAGCTGTAATCGTCAACGATCGTGCCCCAATAATTCCCCAGGAGTCAATGGCCAGCGAAGTCTTTTGCGATGCCGAGCGGGTCACGCAAATGGGAGTAGGGGTGGTGAGAAGCGCTCTTGTAGGGGAAAAGACATTCGGGCACCATGACCCGCAGAAATTGGCAAAGTCGATCATGGAATGGTTTCTTCGCGAAAGGAAAAGTCCCAGACCGGCAAAACCGCACAACTCGTTCATAGAAGAGACGCCGCTCACAGACATCGAGCAAGCCGGCGTGGATCCGCCCATAGCCCGAAAGGACCGCAGCGTACCAGTTGTTAAGCGTTAATATTGAAAACCATCTCGGCGAAAGTGCACCATAGGCTCTGATTCTTTGTTTAGCACCAAGCCTTCCACGACTTTCGCAACTACAATTTTGTGATCGCCGGCATCAACGATGTTCTCGATTTCCAGGTGCATGTACGAGACGCTGTTAGCGAATGCCGGAGGGTATCCAGCTTGATCAACAAGGTCTAACCCGGCGAACCGATCCATACCGTCCGTGTAGGGTTTCACAAAGTTCTTGAAAATGTCATTGTTGTTCTTCGCAAGTACGTTCAGGGTTGCTTTCAAACCACGTTTCATACGGCTGAGGATGGGTCTTTCG
>CAZISK010001295.1:0-1571 GCA_964541355.1 uncultured Candidatus Obscuribacterales bacterium | reverse complement strand
GTAGGGCAAGTCAATGCCTGACTCTGACTTGAATCTGACCATCTTGTTGTCAAACTCAAAAATTTCGGGGCAGTGTGTAGCAGCCTCCTCAAAGTTTTCAAGAGGATCAATGTCTCGAAACAGTGGATGAGAAAAATTTACATAGCTTTCCCCACGAGGCGCGTACGAAAATAGCGGTAATCCATCCGCCAACACCTCTCTTTTTTGGATGCCGATTCCATGGTGAGGAAAATAGCGAAAATCCCCACGCGTGGCAGTTACGCGGAGTGTAAGTTGTTGCGACTCGTACGATTCTCTGCCGTAAGAGACCAGATCACGCCCACTGCTAATGCAGAAACTTTCATTCAGCTCGACCGACACGTCGACCGTCAGGTCAATTTGGACACTTGGCACAAAGTCGTCTGTCTCCGGGCCAGTGCGCCTCCAATGTTTTTTTAAATTCCTCATTAAGTCATCTGACATAAGGTCGATGGACCAGATGCCTTGAGCGACCGAAAGGGCGTCCTCTATCGAACTTTTCCCCGCAGAATTAGGGCCAAACAGAAACGTCAGCCGACTTAGCGGGATTTCCGTGTATTTATCAAAAACTTGGAAACCACCAAGGCCAATTCTCGAAAGTCCTTTGTTCAATCCCATGATTACCTCAGGCTCCAACATTTCCAATGAGAAAAACTAGTGGCGGGCCGGCTACCAGCGTAAAGAACTAATGCATAGCACTTCGGTATTACCAACCATGCCGAAGACGATGATGTCCTGATTGACTCTTACACCACGTCCTGGGACGCGCTCGTGCACATCGGAGCTCATCCTCTAACTGGTGGCAAACGTCAAAAATGTCCTGTAACTCAGATACTGTCCAAGAACACCAATTACAGGGCAAGTTTAAGGCTATGTGCCCTACATTGGTGAATCGTCCGGATTCCATAGACACAACATGGACGCTTTCAAGCCAGGACTGTCGCAAACTAAAACGCTCAACATCGGATGCCGAAGCTAAAGCGCCTACGTCGGCCGTCTGTCAGATTCTGGCGACGAGCCGCCTCTCAAAAGTCTGGATTGGAGGGCAGGCGACAGGCCGGTCCTGGCCGGCAGGGTGAGTCGGAGCCTTCGCCAGTGAGCCACCGTTCTCCCAACCCTGGAATTTTCAATGGCAGCTATGAGGCACGTGCGCCATTGAGTACATCCGGCCAACTCCGGACCTTCGTCGATTCCGCTGACCGGTCATTTCAAAGGCCGTTTCACTCCGAAACCTGCCGGACGGCCTACGCAAACAATTCGGCCACTGCCGCCATTCGGCTTGCTGTCTGACTCAGTCGGCAATGAGGCAGTTAGCTGCCGGTCAGTGCCAAAGCTCGATGAACGTCAGCTTCCTCATGTGACCAATGAGTGCTGCGTGCCCAATGCCGCTGGTCGCGATTCTCAGCCAGCACGACTGGAATCCAATACAGACCAGCCATTCGAGCTTGGCTATGCGACTAAAATTGGCGCCATGAATCGACGTAGCCTCATTCTCTTCGCACTATCAATTGTCCTTACGTTTGGAGCGCTTGCTGCCCCTACTTCACAGGAGC
>CAZISK010001294.1:0-1578 GCA_964541355.1 uncultured Candidatus Obscuribacterales bacterium | reverse complement strand
CGAGTTTCGACCGGAAGCATATATTGATGCATCGTCACCGGAAAATCTTGATGCCGGCGGCAGAGACGAGGCGCTAAAGCTGCTTACCGGTGCCGATACTAAGGAATTCATCATTGAATGTGATAACCAAGAGGAGTTGAAAAAGCTGAAGGGCGAACTTGCTCTCGCCAAGAAGCGTGGCGACATCGCGATAGCTGCCACTCTGTCAGACCGTTCCTGGGTATTACCTGATCTGCAGCCCGGTCATGCTTATATGGTCACCGGTTTTGACGATTCCACGATCACGGTGAGAAACGTCTGGGGCATAGTTCGCCTTGGTATGAAAAATGGCATGCCGAGCGTTCGACAGGGCGACACCGGCAATCTTAAGTTAACGCATGAAGAGTTCGCCAAGAAGTTTGGCAACATTGTTTTTGCGCCATCACGAAAAAAATAAGAGCGACTAATTCTTCTTCTTCAATTCGTCGACAATCTTCTGGGCAATTCGATTGACCGGTTCCAGGTTGAGCGAAGTGATCGCGAGGTTTAGCGCCCTGTCTTTTTCGCCGAGTTGATAGTAGAGCTCGGCGATTTTCGATAATGAAAGTGGATCTGGTGGCAGGCAACTTTCCGCCGCCCTAAGATTGGCGGACGCTTTCTTCAATTTACCGCGTCGAATATTCAGCTCGGAGGCCGTGATATAGATCCACGGATTGCGCGGCATTGCGGCCTGACACCTTTCGAGAATATTTTGCGCGACCTCGTAGTCTTTGTTCGCCAGGCGCACCTGCGCCATTACAAGCAGGGCATCCATGGTTTGGCCTCGACTGAGTGCTGAGCGTGCGAGCTTGTCCGCCTTCGAAGTCTGTCCAAGGGCGAGGCAGGTTTGTGCTCCGACGAGGAGTCGATATGTCAAGTTTTCGCCGCTGTGCAACTTCTCTGGTGTCACCGGCAGCGGAGCCAGAAGTTTTGCGGCGTCGTCGGGTCTACCCTGAAGCAGCTTCGCATGAGCCAGGAGGCATGTCACCATGAAATTGTCGCGGTCTGAAGGACTCTCCATCTGTGCTGTGACTAGATGGGCGTCCTGAATTGCGTCTTTGATGTGCCCGGTTCTCAGATTCAGGTCGGCGCGATTCAGCAAGGTTGTCGTATCTGTTGGTGCTAACAGTAATGAGCTGTTGATGAGCTTTTCCGCATCAGCAAAATGTCTCTGTTGCAGGCTCAAATAAGCGAGACTTACTTTCGCTTCTACAAAATCGGGTTTCCACTTCAGTGCGGTCTTCCAGTTGTCTCGAGCCTCTTCGAACTTTCCAAGATTGAACTGGCTTCCAGCTAGACCGTGCCAGGCCGGCGCGAATGAAGGCTCGATAAAGGTTGCGATCTTGAAGCGTTCTTCAGCGTGCATGAAGTCGTTCATTCGATACAATTTCAAACCGTCATTGTACGAGTACAGCACCCCTGCTTTGCGCGCGACAAATGTGCCCATCCCGACCGCAATCAATACCGATAAAGTAATTCTTTGCCATTGCAGAAAGCTGCTTGCCTTGCGGAGCGGCTCAACTTCGGAGATAGGAACGATCAGCGCCGGTGCCGAGCCAG
>CAZISK010001293.1:0-1598 GCA_964541355.1 uncultured Candidatus Obscuribacterales bacterium | reverse complement strand
CGGATCGGGTAAAGAGATCGCGACTGAGCAATTCGAACAGTTGGCCAAAGGGGCGCATTATCTCAGCTCGAAGAGGATCTCCTGCGGCAGAGTATCGATCGAGGAGTTGATCGTAGGTTGGTATCGGATCGCCGGGGCGTGCGTTCAGCCGAATTCGCTGAAGCTCTTGATTTAGGGCAAACATCTCGGCGTAGATCTCATCAAAGCAGGCTCGATACCGGGCGGGTTCACCATTTACATAGGACAGGTACTGGTTTTCCGGAGCCATAAGTTGTCTAGTCAAACCATCGAGGAATTGATCTGTCACCGCGACGTTTTCAAAACGCGCTATAGCTTCACCAGCTCTTCGGATACCAGCTTCATAAGCGGCGATGATGTCGGGATGCGCCTGTCTATCAAAAAATATACTGGAGTGCAGGTGCCCAGTTTCATGGTTATAGGTAAGTCGAATTGTTTCGGCCGCGCCTCCTGCGTTTACCTCTATGTGACTCCAGGTGTCGCTGAATCCACCGCCGTACTCGCGAGGTGTCACTGTGAGCCTGGTGGGGCTGATTCCGTGTTGAGAAAGCGTGTCCAGTATCGCAGCTACTGCATCGCTGCGCACGGATCGTTGTACTTCCAATGTGACGGAGCGATTTTCGTCGATCCGGTAGGTATACTCTCCCGGTGGAAACAAGCCTTCGGAAAAACATCGCGCTTGTGTGAGTCTGACGTATTCATCGCTGGTAACGGTGCGCCGGCGTAATTCATTCAACTCTAGAACTCTTTGAACATGGGCTGCTTCCGCGTCTTCGAATCGATCCCACTCTGGTCCACCCCATACCTCCTGGTCTGCAAGGCGACTTGTAATTTCTTCCAGTCGGTCGCGCTCCTCTTGCAGTCTTTGTACTTCTCTATTCATCTCCTCAATTGGCCGCCCCAATTCTGCCAGCCGTCTTGTGATTCGAGCGAGCTCAGTCTCAGTGATAGGAGGCGCAGCGGCCACCGCCTCTCGTCCGTTCGGTCCACCTATTGGGGTGTGTGCAAACTGCGATTCCAGAATTCGTCTCTCAAGCAATCTGCTTAGATGAGGGAACGCTTGTGCAATGTCCCTATTCGCAGGAGAAGGGTTACGGAGCAACGACTGGAGCACCAGGGCCAGTGCTTCCATCCGTCCGGCTGGGGATGGTTGCCCACTTCCATCAGGTTGAATAGCGTATTCAAATGCCTGGCGCTGATCTGGAGTCAGGTTGGCCAAATCTCTCGAGTAAGCGGCTCGAAATGCGGTTGAATCTGAGAAATTACAGTTGGCCAGTCGCACATGCTGGTCGATCAAATGGGCGATCTCGTGAAAGACTACATGCCTCAACTGTTCCGCGGTTAGCGCCTGGCGCGCTCCCTGGTTGTTCAGGAAGCTCTGTGCAACAACCGCGAATCTCGCATTTTGAATTCCGGCGACGTTTTCATAGGTGGATCCTGGTGGATGTCCAGGTGGCGTGGTTTGGGCGAGATGGGGAGCAAAGTCTATTACATTGTTGACCAGGCGCAGCTGAAGACCGTTTCGAAGCATGAATACTCTTATCGATTCGGGGAGCTGTTGGAACGCCTCTTCCACTACT
>CAZISK010001292.1:0-1616 GCA_964541355.1 uncultured Candidatus Obscuribacterales bacterium | reverse complement strand
GCTGATGTCAAAGAATGCGTTTGACAGGGCGCTATCAGACTACGACAAAGCGATTAACCTGACTCCTGAATGGTCTTATCTGCATTATGAGCGCGGTTTGTGCAAGTGCTGTCAGAACAACTTTGAGTCGGCGTTGTGCGACTTCGATACAGCCATCAGGCAACGTCCCACGAACGCTCAGTTTTATAGCGGTCGGGCGTTGGCTTTGTTAGCGATGGAAAAGCGGGAGGAAGCGTTGCGGTGCATGGAAAAAGCAATAGAGCTCGCCCCCAGCGATTGTCAGTTGCGGTATCAGAAAGGACTTATCCTGAGTCGGCTCGACAGACATGCCGCTGCGGTTGACGAATTTTCGAAGACAGAGGCCTATACGCTTGTGATGCGTAGCGATATTCGGCGAAAGGTTTTCTTTGATGGTGAGCGTGAGTTCAGTCTTTGCAAAACTCAAGCAATACCTACAATAATCAGAAATTGGCGCCGTCCGATTCCGGTTGATTACTATTATCGCAAGAACAACAAACTCGATTCTTGACAGTAAATTCGCTCCGTGCGACCCTATCAGAACCGACCAGGTGAGATGGACTATGAGCCTCGACAGCAGAGTTGCGAAGATAGATTCGGCCGACCGCCGCACCCTGGTATTGCGCGCATCAACACCCAGCGATGCCGAATTCGTTAACAGGCTGACGGAAAAGGTGATGGGCGCTTATGTTGCCGCCACCTGGCCGTTGCTCAGCGATCAAGAAGCGTACTTTAAGAAGAACCTTTTTGTATGCCAGTCTACGAGAATAATTCAAATGGATGGAAAAGATATTGGTCGACTGACAGTGGTCTCGTCGGAGTCGTCCGTCACCATCGACAATATCCATTTGCTTCCCGAGTATCAAGGTTTCGGCATCGGTAAAGAGCTTATCCAATCCGTGATAAGAGACGCACGCAGCAGTGGAAAATCTGTCGAGCTTCAGCTCTTGATCGTGAATCCCGCGCTGAAATTGTATGAGCGACTCGGTTTTGAAATATATCGACGAGACGAAGAGCGCCTCTATATGCGATTAGAGGCTGATTGTGTCTCGAGGTAATCTCTTGAAGTATCTGGCGGTTGACGTAGGCAATACTAATATCAAATTTGCCATTATCGATGGTGACATCGGCAGTATCACGAGCGGTGCGACTGCGATGATTGATACCGTAGCGGAGGAGGTCGCTGCGATTGGACTTCCGGTGGCACTGTGTTCGGTGCGTCCCGGCGCGGCCGACAAAATCAAGTCAGTGCTACACAAGCACTGTGGATCCTTGCTTATCGAGATAAAGAGCGATATCCAACGACCGGTTTCTGGATTTTACGCGGGCATGGGTGCGGACAGGATCGCCGATGTTGCCGGCGCCTGGGGCGAGTCCGATCAACAACGACCTGTGGCGGTTATCGGTATGGGGACCGGTACTACAATTACTACTGTCGGTGCCGACGGGATTTTTCGAGGTGGCCTGACTACGTTGGGTCTCGGTCCAATCTGTAAGACGTTGACGGAGGCTCTACCGGCATTGCCGCCTATCGATCCGAAGCAGGTGAGCGAGGTGCAGCCCGGCTTCGACGTCTATTCAGCCCTCTGTAACGGTAC
>CAZISK010001291.1:0-1626 GCA_964541355.1 uncultured Candidatus Obscuribacterales bacterium | reverse complement strand
CTACCAGGGGCGGTTCTGAGCCAAACAAGAGCGATCATGGCGCAGGGGAACCCGGTTCTCGGTCAGGTCAATCCATTCGACGGAATTATTCGATCATTAGTCGCTATTTTCTTGATACCAGGCACGTACCTTGTCTGTAATTACGCAATCGATCTTTCTAACTCCTTCACTTACACAATTGCATCTGAGTACACTCGGATGAACGGCTCCGACATGTATCGGGACGCCATCTGTCATGAAATCAAAGCCATGCCGTGGCGATTACCACAGGAAAACAGGAATACACTTGATATTCCTCTGTCATCGATGGGAACCATCCTGCTGGGTAACAACACCCCTTTCGCTCAATTGGAAGCCGATTTGATCGCTGTAAAAATCTATGATCCTTGTGCCGGGATCTACATAGTTCCTGATGACAGAGCCAATGAAGTAGTCCCGGCATCCGTGATGGCCGCACGAATGACCGCAAATTCAACGAATGCCGCACTCTGCACGTCCTGGAGTATACTATGCGCGCTTCAAATGGCTTATCTCTATTACTTGTGGTGCGTAGGTCCAGTGATCGCTGGGCTCTGGGTCTGGCCGATGAAGCATCTTCGCGATGCGTTGCCTTCCTGGATAGAAGGTGTAATCACGGTCTGCTTCTGGTCATTTTTTTGGAACACTGTGGTACTTCTAATTGCTTGCTTTCGAGGAGTAGACGAAACAGGAACCATAATGGTCTTGGCTCTCAATACCCTTGCCAACATCTGCGTGAAGTTTGCATTTGATTTTGCCGGTCTGGTCCGCGGAGCCGCAGGCGAAGCCATGAAGATTGGCGAAAAAATGGCAAAGGCAATCGAAGAGGCCAGCAAAGGAGGCGGTGGTGGTGGTGGCAGCGGCGGTGGTGGTGACGGCGGCGCTGGCGGCGAAGGCGACAGAAGAGAGCCGTCTCGGAGGTTAGAATCGCCAGTCTCACCATCGCCAATCTTGAACCCGACAGTTGTGGTTTCGGCACCACCATCAGTGCACCCTGTAGAGTCAAGTTCAATAACAGGTCCTGGCCGATTCATAGAACCGCCGCCTCGAATGATCGATGTGGCAGCACTGGATCCGCTCCTCTCGACCGGTCGCTTTAGCGATCGGGAAGCAACGAGATTCAATGTCGGAACAGGTCCTTCCCTAAGAGGATTGGGAGGAGAACGCGATGGAGTCGGATTTCATGCCTATCTCGATTCACAATCCAGACTGGCAAGAGTTCTCGATCGAGCCGGCTCACCTCGTATTAGTGTCTGAAATTTTTGAATAAGCGGGCTAAAAGCGCGGGCAATGTCCCGCGTTTTTGGTTGCTCCGGAAACTTTTACGACTTCCTTTTTTCAAAATAGATACTTCCACGTTCTCCGAGTATGTTTTCGACCTCGATCATGCCACCATTTCTTGTCTCGATCTTCAGATCATTGACGGTCCAGTTAACAGTAACTCTCCCATAGACTTGCTCGACGCCATGTAGTTGCAAGACCTCGCCATTCTTTCCGGTCACTGTTGGACGTGGATGCTCCCACCTTACGCCGTTGGTGTCGTGAATAGCCAGCAAGTTGTTACCGTAATCCAACTGGATCCGGCGCCCATCACAAACAACCATGACT
>CAZISK010001290.1:0-1636 GCA_964541355.1 uncultured Candidatus Obscuribacterales bacterium | reverse complement strand
GCTGTCCTTCGCAATGGCCTGGACAGATGCTCGACCGCTTTCGGACAAGAACGATCCGACGAAAAGCCTTGCCATAGGGACTAACTCTTTCGCTGCTCGATTTGCTTTTTGATAACTTCGTCCAGACCCTTCGGACCGCCCATTCCCTTGAGTACGTATGCAGCACCAATGGCTAAGGGGACCAACATAATGATCAAATCAATCATCGATACTGGAGCAAACCAGATTCGCAATCCGCTAATGATCGAGAACACGATCATAATCAAGCTTACCGCGGATATCAGCCAGCCCCACACGCTGCGGGAGTTGTAGAAAATCCAACCAATGCCCACTAAGAACGGCAACATGAGATAGCCTATGCTGCCAGCGCTCGAGAATCCCCAGAGCGATGCATATCCTGAGGTCACTTTGACGTGATTGAAGAGTAAGAACAGACCCAACATTACCAAGCCGATACCGCCAAAATAGTGCAAATCGGACTTCTGTACAGTGTCCGATTGAACGCGCAAACTCGGCAGATCCGTGTTCTTCAGCTCCATCTTGCTTCGTCGTTCGGGCGCCGAAAGGTCGCCCTTTTCTTGCATGATGGCAGTCTCTAGCTCGACCAGCTTTTTCTGAATGTGCTCGTCCTTCATGCGCATGGGCGCTACCATCCTGTCTTGTTAGTCTAAGAAGTTCGGTGAAAGCCATCTATTAGCATAACACTTTAAGATTAAACGTACTATCTACAGTGGATGGTAGGTATTTAGCTGGATTTCAAGGTTAATAGTTGAAGTCCGATATAAATTCTCTGGCGAAACTTGCTCTGTGGTGGCGATGGCTGGAGCTGAGTGTTAAAGGTTCAGCGTAAATCTCTGGGAACGGTTTGAGCTTAGGTCGAGCACCCTGTACCTTGAACGAAAAGAGACCTTACATCCAAGTTCGAGTCTGAACTTGGACCTCCAGTTTTTCTGCCAATCCGATTCGGCCAACTTCTCTGGCACAACCAGCATGGTTCGCCAATAATGCTAAGTCCAGGCTAGTTCGAACAGTGCAGTTCATCATCAAATGGTAAACCGATATCGGATTAACCGCTGATGAAGAAACGGTACGACATGTGTAGTGCTGTGCTTCTCAAACAGGGTGCCTGCCAGCGCTTCTCTTGCCAATCGCCGATGTCCTTAATGGCGAGGAAACCCGGTTTTCGTTCAAGACCTTGCCTGTGTTTCGAAATCAGATAAGGCAGCCGGGTTGGTGTACAGGGTAGTACCATATGTGGGGCTCTTCGATATGCGTTGAAAGGTTTGAATTAATCTACGATTTAATGTGTAAACCGCATGAATACACGGTTTTACTGGGAAGATAATTTATGGGACCCTTGATCATTTCGGTGATCATGGTAACAATAGATACTCAGCGCAATTTTTTACTAGGAAGACCGGTGTCAATGAAGCGAAAGTGGGTTTCAGCCGTTGCTGTATTATTCGCACTCTGCTTGAGTATCTGCAACCCAGCCAATGCAGCTGACCGGTCCGGACCGGTAGGGCTCGCGGATGGACCAGGAATTTGGGTCAATCTCTGGAGCTATCCTACAGGAGATCTTGAAAGCTACTGCCTGAAGCTTCATAACACTGGTGTTCGCAACCTGTTTGTCCAA
>CAZISK010001289.1:0-1658 GCA_964541355.1 uncultured Candidatus Obscuribacterales bacterium | reverse complement strand
TCGGTCGTCAGCGGCTGACGCAGCACCGTCACATGACGCACCAGTGACCAATCAATGGATATCAGTATGCCGATGCAGCCATACCTATTCGCCAAATGCGCAGTACTCCATTGAGCAGTGCCTGACTTGCAAAAAGAGGGTGGTGAAAAATGCCACCACGAAGACCAGCAGACCTGACCTTTGCTCGTGCGATCAACCCTCACCAGTCACCATTCCATCTTATTTGAAGCAAAATCAAAAGGGTGAAGTGTTGCTTGACCTGGCTTCAATCGGCATGTCGCCCAACGATTTTCCAATGGAACGATACAAGCCTCTCGGCATTTTAGGAATCGGAACGCGGGCAAACGTGATTCTTTGCCGAGATCAACTATCCGGAAAAAAGGTCGCCGTGAAATGCTTTAAACAGATCACGAGTGCATCTCTGGCCGCCTTTCCTCAAGAAGTGAAAAACATCAGCAGACTAACTCATCCCAATATTGCAAAGATCATCGACTCTGGAATCCACAATAATAAGGCACCATATTTGGTGAGCGAATACAAGGATGGTTTTAATTTAGAACAGTACCTGGCAAGTTTTGGAACGCCGAGTCATGATGTCGCAGTCAAGATCTTGATGAGCGTTTGCGAAGCCTTAGTGTACGCTCACAAGGAAGGCGTGTTTCACAGGAACATAAGACCAGGCAACATAGTTTTTGTCGACGACATGAACTCAGAACCGTCCATCGCAATTATGGATTTTAGCCTACCCACTCTCGCCAACCAGGAACTGACCGATCCATTCGACGCTCTCTACATGTCCGCAGACGATGCTCGTGGATTGGAATTTACCGAAAAGTCTGAGCTATATCCCATTGGATGCATAGGATTTGCGCTGCTGACTGGCAAACCACCATTTCAAGATGGTTCCGCCCGTGATATCAAAAACAGTCACGCGTTAAAACTTCCACCCAAGATTTCGAGCCTCAATTTTCAGAGCGATAGACCAAAAGATCTCGAGGAAGTCATTGAAAGATGTTTAGAAAAAGATCCTCGCGATCGATTTGAATCAGCGGCAAAACTTCTTGAGCGCCTGGAAGTATTTCCCAAAAGAGTGCAATTGCAAATTGCGACGTTGGCAGCAGCTCGCAAGAAAAAGCAGTTGATTAGAATTGCCGGTTTGGCATTAGTACTGTTAATAGTGTGTACCGTCATAGCCTTCCTTGTAATCGGAACGCATTAACTGAAACGAGGATAGTGAGAGCATGAGCTCCAACGATTCTTAGTCCTACGTCGCTGCCTTTGGCAAACCACATCGCACTTAACCAAGACGGAACGAAGTTGAGCCATAAGCCTGGATCATCAAGCCCCATTCCGCAGATTATCTCAAAGCTTCGGGGACCTTGCTCAAAGAGCTCCTGACCTGACCTGACCCGCAGCAGCTTGCCGAGATTTGCGCCGGAGGCATTGAAAGCCAACCAGGCATTTATTCATTTGCTCGAACAAATCGCCAAACGAAAAAATGCAACACCGGCTCAGATCGCACTTGCCTGGTTGCTAGCACAAAAACCATGGATGGTACCAATTCCAGGCACGACAAAGCTTGATCGGCTCGAGGAGAACATAGCGGCTGCAGCTGTAGAGCTATCACCGCATGATCTAGCAGAGATCAGCGAAGCATC
>CAZISK010001288.1:0-1659 GCA_964541355.1 uncultured Candidatus Obscuribacterales bacterium | reverse complement strand
TCGTTGAAATTCATAGATAACCGCCCTGGGCAAAGAGAAGTTGCTTAATCTCACTCAGCCAAGGAGGTCATCATGAGTAAATCATCGCATACAAAGCAAGCCACGAAGCTCTACCAGGACTTAATTGCATTTGCAATGCCGGACTACAAAGAAGTCATTCGGGAGGGCATAGTGGAGCACATGGAAGAGTTCAAGCGAGTTTGGTTAGAAGCATTGCTGCATGCAGAAGTGAATGGACTAATAGGAGTGCCATATCGAAGATCTGATAATCGCCAATTCGTGCGGTGGGGCATGGAGGCAGGAACGGCAATTTTGGATGGAGGCAAGATTGCAGTCAGAAGACCAAGAGTTCGATTACTGCGAACGCTAAAACAGTCAGGCGGAGAAGTTCAACTCGAAACATACAAGGCGATGAATCGAACAGAACTGATCGACGGTCCATTGACTATTGCTGTTCTCAGCGGAGTATCAGCAAGAGCATACGAAGATTTAATGTGCCGAAATCTCAAAGCTAAGGGAGTCAAAAGGAGCGCTGTAAGCCGGAAGACGATAGCAGCAACAAAGCCGACTGTCGATCAGTTTCTCAAACGCAAACTCGACTCTATCAATGCCGTGGTGGTGTTTGTCGATGGCGTCAATGTGGCTGGGCAACAGGCGTTAGCATGTATTGCCATCGATTCCAACGGTCGAAAACACGTCTGTGCAGTTAGGCTTGGATCCACGGAAAACCAGATTGTATGCCGTGACATGTTTCGAGACATGATTGAACGAGGATTTGAACCTGAAGACAGCTATCTCTTTGTAATCGATGGCTCTAAGGCTTTAGCTCAAGCAATCCGAACTGTCTTTGGAGCGGACGCTCAGATTCAGCGATGCCAGGAACACAAGATCCGTGATGTGCAGGCATATCTGCCACACAAACTTAGAATGTCATTTAGACAAAAGATCCAGGCGGCGTATGCTCAAAAGACAGAGAAAGCGGCTCTTAATCACCTAAACAAGATTCGAATAGAACTTAGTTTGATCAGTGAAAAGGCTGCCAATGCGCTAACTGAAGGAATGTACGAGACTGTCACAGTACATCGTCTCGGTGTCACTGGACTGCTCCGCAAATCACTTCGCACAACAAACATTATTGAATCTGCTTTCTCTTCAGTAAGACGCTACATGGGACGAGTAGGACGTTTCCATAATGAAGCACAGAGGGACTTGTGGCTAATTCGTAGTCTAGTTGAGGCAGAACGCCACTTTCGGACCGTCGACGGTCACAGGCAGCTATTAGAGTTACGCAAAAGACTGACTGCAGTCAAGGCTTCCCGGCTATGAATTGTGTTTTGCTCGCCCCCATCGTCAAGCTACGCTTCGCTCTATCGAGCTTGACTATGGGACCCTAGCTCGCAAAAAGATCAGAAAGCCTAAGAAGCCTAACTAGAAAAATTACATTTAAAACCGCGTAACGCACTGCTGGTGGGCTACACAGCAAAACACGTGCACAAACGCCTAAAATCTCGTCCTTCATGCATTTGTTTCTCCGAAAGCCTCTAACCTGCTGCCTTAAAGGTCAGAAAATGCAGAAAAAGGTCCAAGAGCATCGAAGATTTTGTTCGAACTAGGCCTGGTAAGATGATCCTCACCAGGGCTGGTCCTACAAATTTCAAC
>CAZISK010001287.1:0-1660 GCA_964541355.1 uncultured Candidatus Obscuribacterales bacterium | reverse complement strand
TCCAGACCTGAATAGTATTTGCGCATCACCTGGACGGACATCGTTTGACACTTTCTAACGATTTACCCCAATTTCGCTAAGTTCATTTGGTGTTCATTTAGTGCGATTGTTCGATTATATCGAACCAAGGCCCCGAAAGGACTATAGCGTTTGCTTGATGATGCTCGGGTTGGTGCATTGTGACTTTGATCATTATTTGGCAGGGTTTTGATCTTTATTTGGCAATCTTAAGTCGTCCCCAAGAGCAAGCCTTTTCTCGCCACTTCTACAATGTCTGGCGTAATTGCCTGGAAGCAATTTATTTTCTGGAGCCGCTTGATTTCGTTGAAGATGCGATGAAGCACACGAAGATTGCCGTTTGAGATGCGCATGATTGCGGCCGATACGGCATCATCAGCGGTGCATGGCAAATTTGTTTCAATCCACTTCTGAGTTATGAAGCTTCGCATTTCATTGGTTGTTAGCGCCTGGATTTCATAGGCCAGTGTGAATCGCGAATGCAATTGACCATAGCCGCTCCGCCTGAGGCGACGTTCAATTCCTGGCGAACCAATAAGCAAAACACTGAGCGGTGTTCGATCGTACAAGTCACGTATTACTTCGAGTGCACCCAACTTGAGACGATCGGCTTCATCAACGATTAACAGCTTCAAATACTTATGCGGACGAAAAGGTCCTGTGTCCAGGCTGTACCAATTAGCAGACTGGTCCACGAGTTCGTCAAATCGATTACGTAAGGTCGCAATATTCGATTGAACTCGCGTAGGTGTTGCGCCGACATCGGGCGTAAAAATAGCGGCAGAACTATGAACGATAGAAGGAGGGAGCCGCCTGGCTGCAGCCGATCTATCCAGTAGTGGTTCAACGACTCGCCATGCGGCGTAGTGATATGCACTTTCGGTTTTTCCCAATCCTGTTCTGCCATAGAACAACGCGATGAACTTTTCGTTCTGGCTTTTGTTGCAGATTTCCGCAAATCGGCGGTATTGAGCAGTCATTTGAAAAAAGCTTGGAGCTTCAGTCGTTATCACAAGCAAACCTCCTTATCTTTAGCTTTGGGTAGTCCACGGGCGGTGTTTCTAAGCTGGCTTGAACTGCTTGTACCGTGTGATCGGCAGCACGTTCTACCGGAGCATATTTGTCAGCAGTGGCAAGAAATTCCGAAAGGCGCAGCTTCTGAACTTTCGCTTCGTGATTTCTTGCTTGCCTAACTTCTTTTAGACTCGCCGATCGGCCAGACAGCTCAAAGCAACTGGCACGGCAGATTAGGGAGTCATTGGAGTAGACGTGAATTTGAGAAAGATCCCGAGGGTCATAGCGAATCGTCACGTCCTCGCCGATGTATCCGCTCAAGCTGACATCTGAATATCGAAATCCTGAAAAACGGATTCCATCGCGGTGAACGCGTCGTGTCTGCACCACCGTTAAAAGCAAAAGGTCCAATTGGTCGATAGAATCAGGCATGCGGGGGACAAAAGGGAATGACTCCCAACGATCCTTTGGAGGCATTTTTATTTCCGAATGCTCATCCACTAGATACTTTGTTGTTAACCAGCCTTGGAACCTTTCCTGAAGCTGCTCAATTGTTAACACTGCTTCGACATCGCCATATCCTTCAGGTGCATAACCCGGTAACTTCGATAAAAAAGACTCGGTGACC
>CAZISK010001286.1:0-1669 GCA_964541355.1 uncultured Candidatus Obscuribacterales bacterium | reverse complement strand
CCGCCCGGCAACGATGTATTCGCGCTGGGTTCCGTGTCGTGGCAGCATCATAATATCGCCGTGATTTGTCGCAACGCAGGTATGCCTTCCCAGATCATTGATCCCATTTTGCAATCTAGCCACTGGCCACCAGAGTCGGTGGAGCTCGCTAGGAGCCAGCAAGCGCATGTTTTACTTGAGTATCGTGGAAACGACGATAATGTTCTGGAACAGTACATCGCATTATCCGCTGTTGCTGGTGCCTTGGAAAAGTTAGGCGCTACAACGGTCGTTAATGCGAATGCGCACGTATCGTGTCCGATAAAGCTGTTGATGAACAAATTCGCTGCGCTGAGGGAATTACCACTGCTTCTCTTGTATTGCGGATTTGTCAAGTACGACCTTCGCAATAGCAACATGCAGATCTGGATGCGAACGCACGGAGCAAACTTTTTCGCACAACCTGATCTTGGTGTGCTGGCTGAGCGTACAGACGATGGAAATCTTCTTTTCGCAGCGCTCAACGATGCCTTCACGCAGGCAGTTCGATGTAACCGAAGATTGGAGGCTGGCAGTACATTCGAAACTGGAGACACAAAAACCATAACCGTTACTTTGCGAGAACCAACGAACGCAGAACGCTCATACACGAATCTGGAATACTTCGGCGGAACCGAGGGTGAACTTTTGGTAGCTCAAGTAGCCAAAAGACAATCATTGATCTGGACGCCGCGACGCTAATCAATATTAGCCGGTCTGTCAGACAGCTCCGATGGACCTGAAGATCTTCCGCTGCTACGCATCATCGGTCTTGGCGGACGATGCTCTTCCGGACGAACTTGAGGCAATAGCGCCATCTGCTCTTTCGTAAGAAGCTTCCGAATGCTGAGAAAATCGTTGAGCATCACATCTTCGGCTTGAGCCTGCAGCTTGGTGATCTCCTTCCTCGCCGCGAGAATCTCCTCAGTGGAAGCAGCAGGATCGAAGAGCATATCCTTGAATCGATCGCGACGCCCTTTCAGAGAGGAATGTATTGCTTTGACCTTTTGACCATTCTTCGTGCGCATTGCCTGGATCTGAGTCTTTTGCTCCTGGGTGAGATTGAGAACTGTTAGGTCTAGCGGCGCACGTCCGAGCCATTGCTTGCCGCCACCTTTTGATGAGGAGCTGTAGTTGCGCACACCTTTTTGACCGCCTTTGCCCGGTCCACCAAAGCCCCCGCCGCCTGGCGGTCCGAACGGCGGTCCGCCATCGTGACCTGCAAAACCGGGAGGTCCACCGTCCCCGGGGAAGCCGGGCTCACCACCACCGGGCGGCGGAAATGGCGGCTGACCGTCCGGTCCACCTGGCATACCTTCCATTCCAGGGAAGTTGCCTCCACCCCCCCCGCCACCACGTCGCTGGCGCATTTTTTGTTGAAATCTCTCTCTTTCCTCTGGCGACATCTCCATAAACTTCTGCCGCATGCGTTGGCGCCGGCTCTGCATGTCGCCGCCCCGCTCGCCGACATCTCCGCCGCCACCTCCCTCGCCTTCGCCCATGTACTTACGGATGCGCTCCGACATGCCGGAGCCGCTATCTCCGCCGGAGCCCGGATCTGGACGCTGAGCCACTAAGGTGGTGAGAGCGCCTGCATGACCGGCAGTGCTATCCAGGTCGCCGTCCAACGGTGCGGCAGCCGAGGGAGAAA
>CAZISK010001285.1:0-1682 GCA_964541355.1 uncultured Candidatus Obscuribacterales bacterium | reverse complement strand
CAAGGACTGACTGTTGATGTCGTCGCCTTCTTCAGGAGGCGATTCCAGCGTATAAGCGGCGAGAACCGCTTATACGCTGGATTCCTGCTTGATCGAGTACATCTGGCGTCTTCGCCTGAGGCTTCTCTGGGCGCGCCCGGCCCTGGAGTATTGGCTTGGTTATTTCCAACGCCGTGCATATGTATGGCACACTTCTTATGGAAAAATCAATTTGTTACCACCGACTGAACCGGCTCCGCCGGCGGTGCCATCCTTCCCGCCGTTAGCACGGAGCTTTTCGCACGTTCTGGTAATGTTTGAATTAAGAAGCTCAAATGAGCGATAATGGACTTGCAGCAATCACCTCATTGCAATTGAATAGAACACCTAATGCCAGATCCGATCCGTATTGTCGTTATTGAGGACCACCACGTAACTCTCGACGGGCTCATTCATGGACTCGCCCGAGAGGAAGGTCTCGAGGTAGTGGGCAGCTCCGATAATTCGGACGACGGCTTGAAAGTCTGCGAAGATGCTCGTCCTGATGTGATTGTGCTCGATCTTCACCTGCCCGGACGCCTGGGACCAAAGGGAATGATCAAGGAATTCCTCAGATTCGCCGACATACGTCTGGTTATCTTCTCGGCGGAAAGCCGCCAAGCCTTCATCCAGGAAGTTCTAACCATGGGCGTAAGCGCATATCTTCTCAAGTCCGAGCGAGTCTCGAAAGTAGCCGACGTCATCCGCCGCGTGCACAAAGGTGAGAAGGGGCTGGTAACCGAAGATCTGACGATGGATAGAAAAAAGCTAACTCCATCGGAACAAGAGGTTCTCCATATGCTCGGCAAGGGCATGAAGTACCAAGAGATAGCAGAGCAGCGTTATACATCCATAGCGACCGCCAGAAAACAGTGCGAAGTTTTACTTTTGAAATTAGGGTTGGAAAACCGCGAGCAATTGATCGCGTGGGCAGTACAAAATGGATATGGTAGCGAAGAGCTAGGCTAAGAGCGCTGATACGACGCCCGCCACGAGGCATCCATGACTCAACAGCAAACCTTTACCATAGCAGACTTGCTGTATAAAGCCAGGGTTATCTCTCAAGATCAGCTCGCTCGTGCCGTGGCGACATCGATCCGCACCAACGCCTCTATCGGCAAAGCTCTGGTGCAAAACGGCACCTCTCAAGAGACGGTCCGCACTGCAGGCTTGGCTCACACGCTTTTGATGGAAAACCTGATTGTGCAGGACATGGCGGTTGAAGCGGTTTGCAAATCCGTCCAGGAGAAAATCAATCTGGAAGAAGCGCTGGAAAACCTGGGCTGGCGTACCGACTATCGCCTGATAGTTGGAAGGCTGTGCCAGATCCTGACTGAATCAGGATCGGTTTCTGAGGCGGATCTCAATAATGCTGTGGAAGCGAGCACGGCAAGCGGCTTACCTCTAGGACGTGTTCTTGTCGTACGGCGCGTCGTACCTGAAGCTCTGGTCTATGCCGCATTGACGGGACAGGTCATGATCAAGGAGGGCCGGATCAAGGCCGAACAAGCAATCGCCGGACTGAGGCTGGCAGCGCAAGAGCGCATCTCGATTGAGCTTGCACTGGCGAAGCTCGGCGCAATTCCAGCGACAAGAACCGACCCGATCAGACTGGGTGAGCTATTGAGCGCCGCCGGTCTGGTCAGCGAGATCGACTTGCTATC
>CAZISK010001284.1:0-1688 GCA_964541355.1 uncultured Candidatus Obscuribacterales bacterium | reverse complement strand
TGTGAATTAGGGTTTGTGCGACAATCGGATATTGCTCCTACTGAAATCACCGCCGGCTATGATTCAAAGTTCAAACGACGTAAAAGCCAAGTGGCGGAAGTATCGCTGGATACCGGTCTTGTTCGTGACTTCGTTCTCGGTTTCTCTGATCGTGCTATTCATTGTGACCCCCGCGAAGCTCATGCCGAGTTCGTCGATGCTAACTCCTCTTCAACCGCTGCTAACACTTATCCCGGAAGAAGTAAAGTTGAACATTGTTTTGGCGTTGCTGACTGCGCTCTCAGTCAGTGGTGGAGCGTGTTTGATTTACGTTGTAATTAAGAAACTAGGTGATTAGAGGCTAGATGCAAGCCGGAAGGTAATGATCGTAGCTGGTATCTAATGGCCAGGACAGTGTGATGGTGAGCAGCCCACACTGAAATCAGTAAATCAGTATGGGCTGAGTACTTACAACAGTGGATGATCGATGACTGCGAGGCGCACCGCAACTGGTGGCTTAAACTCAACCGGAACCAGCGCTCCGTTCCCCTAGTGAAGTCGCCGCGATCTAGAAGTGGACCAGGAGTTTCCATTACGCGAGCGGCAAGGCGCGTGCCAGATTTACTGATTTGAATAAGCGCCCACATGCAATCATCTTTCGCCGCTCCCACTTTCTGAAGGAAATGATTTGTCGAAATCGAGCATGGGTTGCCGGTCTTGCGAGAGGTCAAGCGAGAGACTAAAAGCTCGGGTGAATAATGGCTCAACTGTTTGCCTAACTAGCTGATGAGCTTCTGTCAGGTCCAAATTAAGATTGCAAAACTGAGCAACACTGTCGAAGTCCTTAAGCCAATGCTTAGGCGGTTCGGCCATTGGTTCTCGAAGAAGGTGCGGAATGTTGTTCTTGAAAGTGGCGTAAACAGCTATACCCTCGACGAGTCTGTCTTCGTCAAGTCCGCCAACTTGAATTAGCCGCGCAGCATGCGCCATGTCGTTGAGTCGGTCGAAGTCGGGATTGCCGTTATTCTTCATAAATACGCATAATTTATCGGCAATCAAATACTCCTTGCAGGCTACCTGAATCTTCGGATTTTCTACCTCGGCAAAACGAAGCAAGTTCCTACCCGGCAGGTTTTGCGTTGGTATACGGTAGCGCTCATTTTCTAAACCGACATCGAAGATGACTTTGGCGAGATAAACTTCTCCCGCATCTACCTCCATGTAGAACCTGTGACCCAACCCCGTTTCTTCTGCATCAGTAAAGAACTTTGAATCAACTACTCGGTAAGAGAAGTGGTCTCCAATATCGGTGCCGGCAAGCTCGCGCACAAAGCCTAGAACCGATCTGTGTTGCCTACTGAGATCGGTTATCTTGTCCAACCTCAATTCCTTTACCACATCATTGAAGAGGACCGAGTCAGCGTCGATGGTAGAGACTCCAGAAAAGAGACTTGCAGCTAAATGTTTGTCGACCGCCTGACCGCCAGTAAGGAAAGCCACTTCTTCAATCCGCGCGAAGAGCCGTTCATAAGCTACACGTTGTGTTCTGTCAAAAGCCAGTTCGGGGTTTCCCGTGGCGCCATCACGAAGCTCTCGCTCAAGAGCTTGATTGAAGTCGGAAGCTTTCTTGAACTTCATTGATCTCTTCGTAGTGGATGCTGGCAAGCAAGTCTAATAACAATTCTTGCTCTCTTGGAGTTAGGATTGCT
>CAZISK010001283.1:0-1688 GCA_964541355.1 uncultured Candidatus Obscuribacterales bacterium | reverse complement strand
CAAGTTTATTTCGACCAGCGATGTTGTACATGTGCGTCACCTTTCCGGATTCATCCATTACTCCGATAGAGGAACCCAGCGAGGCTCCGTCGTCATAGGCATTGGTTGAACTTTCTGCAGTGGCCAGGAACAGCGTTCGTTGATTGGGTATGGAAACCGCGTCTGTGAATTGCAACGGCACGTCGTCAACGCTTCCCATTTTATACTCTTCAAGCTTTATCTCTTGTTCGACCGAAACAACATGAGAATCATGCAGATCTCTTAAGAACCGCTTGGCATTAAGTTCTACAACCGCGCTTGAGGATTTCCCTTTGGAACCTCTGTGAAACAGTCGGACGCGATCATGGTCAACTACTATTCCTTCAATGTTCAACTCCTCAATCATCTCAGCGAGCTTGGCTCTTAGTCTCGTGAAATCAATCGGCAATGGATTGGCACACGGCATGCGCTGTTGATCGAGTGCAACCAGTAGTCCATTGATTCGAGTGTCCCTCGACATTGATGGCACCGCTAGTAGTGCACCATACGGGGCATATTCGTAGGGCTCTAGAAGCGTGAGTGATTCTAAATCAGGTTTCGCTTTCTTGCGCTCCTGATAATCCTGAGGGAGTTCTCCCGGCAATAGTCGAAACCAATTTCCCGGCTTGTCACCGGGATATTCGAAGACGGCGAGATGCAATTCGTCGTCGGCAACGGTATAGAGTCGGTTGTCGATTTTGACCAACCCGCTGGCTGCATAAACGTAAGCAGGTCTGTTTTTTTCAGACGGGGCAATATCGAGAGTTCGAATCTTGGTGAGCTGGAGCATGGAGGCAAATTATACCCTCTTGATGAGCATGGAGGGGCAAAGGGGCCCAGGAAGCGTATTTCCTCGCTCCAGCTGTCGCCAATAGTTTCACTTGCCGGGACGTTTTTGCTGGCATCACCGGTGAAAGCTCACAATGGTGATCAGCATCGTCCGAATGTGATGTCGCCGTAAATCGATCCACGACAACTTTGAATATTCGTTCATCTGTAGTGAGTAACAATCAGTTTTGATTCTTCGGTGTGCACTGTGTCATGCTGAAACAAAGGACCGTAAGCTTTCGCTGCTAACTCTGGTCCGACCAGATCAATGTAATCATCGTCAAAATTATATGCCACTGTTTGTAATGGCAAAAAACTGGTCCGCCTATTCAACCTTCGTCTTGCAATAATCAATCCTCCCATCCCAGCGGCTTCTGCTCGAATCTCTTTTGGAGCTTGGTGGCAGACTTTGAAGTTGATGTCAAGCGGGCGGGGCGACGATATACATTTTTTTCTGGACAAGAGAGAGCCGGCTCGCTACATTGGATGGGCGGCGGTACATTGAATGGGCAAATGACAGACCTCCTGAGCACACGTCTTGGCCGTTGGAAGCAGAAGCTGATCGATCAGACGCTGCATAATCCATTGCTTAACTTCAAGCCCAGCAAACTTACTACGATTTCTGTTGTAGATGAGCAACCTTCTGACGTATTTCGCACTCTTCAGATTCTAGGAAAGTCGATGACGTTCAGACCGGCGGCTGAAGGACGGTTGGCCGCAAAGCGTTCGTCAGTTGAATTCTCACTTCATGGTCAGAAGCCGTCAAATTCAGGGTACGTCGATCTTGAACTTCAAACGGGGTTGACTGCGGAAGCACTAGATCTGCATCTTTTGCGAGTCTA
>CAZISK010001282.1:0-1691 GCA_964541355.1 uncultured Candidatus Obscuribacterales bacterium | reverse complement strand
ATATGAGACTGAGCTTTGATGCGCTGTCAGGCTTGGCACAGAATGAGATTGGTCAAAAACCGCTTGGCGGACACCTCTTTGTTTTCTTCAGCAGGCGGCGTGATCGCATGAAGGTCTTGTTTTGGCACTTCGATGGTTTTGTACTCTACTACAAGCGCCTTGAGCGCGGCACCTTCTCGTGGATCTGCGATACCATATCTAGTGACCACCCCCAGGTGAGCTCTGCCCAGTTCGCGCTGTTGCTTGAAGGAGTGAATCCGGTCAAACGAAAGAGACGAGATAAGTCCGACGCTCCAGTTTAATGACTCAGAAATTTCTTGATCCAGGAGCTGCGTAGTAGTATAGTAGAAGCATGGCAAAATCCAAGAAAACCAAGCAACCATCGCTATCTGAGCTGACTCCAGAGCAGTTGAAGTCCTTGGACGGAGATACGCTGGTTGGAATCATCCAACGCTTGTGGGGGCAGAATCAGCAACTTAGTGAAATGCTTCGCCAAATTGTTCGTGAGGCACATGCGCCGAAAACGGAGCATTTTGAAAGTCCTGAGCAGTTAAGACTGTTTGATACCAACGAGGCCCAGCAGGCTGATTCGACTACTACTGCAGTTTCGGACAATACCGAAGATACTTCATCTCAGTCGAACACGACGAGGGGCAAAAAGAAAAAAGGTCATCAGAGAAATCCCATGCCGGCTACTATGGACCGCAAGAGGATCACCGGTCAGGAGCCTGCTGAATGCGACTTGAACTGCAAACGTTGCTCTTCTAAATTTAAGAAAATTGACGAGATCGTTCGAAACAGTCGCTACGAGTGCGCTCCTGTGTCGATATTCATCGAAGACTTCGTCGCCATGATATACGAATGCCAAGGTTGCGGAGACTACATTACCGTGGAACCGCCTTCTCAGACGATCGAGAACGGAACTGCCGGCCCGACTCTTGTAGTTGAAGTATCGGTGGCAAGATTCGTTGATCATATGCCCTACAATCGACAGGAAGAGCGATTTGCGCGGATGGGATACCATAATCACGATTACAAAGCATTCGACACGTGGAGCCCCCTGCGACTAGCTAATGCTGCGGAAAGAAGAGGTAATCGCTGCCGTCTTTGTTAGGGCGAATGATAATCACCTTACCTTCAGTGCGTTTGGGGCGGCCGGATCGATTGAGCTCCATGAACATATTGGCGACGATATCTTCGGGTACGATGCGCTCTCGCATTTTATTGCGCTGGAGACAGAGGTCGAGAGGGACATCGAGGAGCCAGAGCTGGACGTCGGAATAGCCGAATTGCCGCGCCCTGTCGAGTATAGGTTTGCGTTGTTTGGGGTTGAGATTGGTATTGTCTATGATGACATCTGTGCCGTCTTTCATGAGCTCTTCCAGCCGCTTGAAGAAAAGTCCGAAGACTTCCTCTTTATCGCCCTGCTCGGCGGCATTGCCGTATAGCTCTTCGCGGATGGAGTCGGCGTTGATGTATTTGAATCCTTTCTCTGCAATCTTTCGAGCCAGCGTTGTTTTGCCGGAGCCCGGCACGCCAATCATCAAAATGATTCTTTTCACCGTATGTAATACCTCACCATCTAGGCTGATTCAATCAGATCTGCTCTCGGGGCGCCTCCGTCACCGCGCTGCTTTTGACCTGTTCTTACCTCTTCTTTGATCCATTTTGTCCAGACGGCGGCGAGGTAA
>CAZISK010001281.1:0-1699 GCA_964541355.1 uncultured Candidatus Obscuribacterales bacterium | reverse complement strand
TTTAAAGAGCAAAACCGCATAGCAGAATGGCATTCTGCGATATAGGGAATATTTTGAGGTGCAGGGCTGAAACCAAAGCAGTGGCGGTCTTTTGGAAAACCTTCCGACGGTCCCTGGGCCCTGAGCGATCGCTAGATTTTAGATGCTCTAGCTCCGTCAATCTGCATGGACCGAAATGGTTGTCAATAACACCACTTAAAGAAATCACATTACGACAAAATGAACGCCAGCTAACCGGAGGGCGCCCTGAGCCGCAGTCGGGGCGTGCGTCGCACGGAGTTTCGCGTTGAACTGCGCATGGTCTAATAGGTACCGCGGCTCTGCCGTTGGGGTTGCTGTGGTCATTGTAGTGATGCCTTCGGTATTAAACAGGTAAGAAGAATAAAGATGGATCCACTCGTTTTACATACTTTAGATGTCGCGCAGAAAGCAGGTGCCGACTATGCGGACGTGCGTCTCATAGAAGAGCACTACGAATACATACAGACGAAGGACCTGATGGTGTCAGGCTACAACAGAGGTGTTAGTCGCGGAGCTGGAATTCGCGTGCTGAAGAACGGCGGCTGGGGCTTTGCCTCGACCCAGAAGGTAACGAAGCCTGAGTTGGAGAAAGCCGCGAAGCGCGCTGTCCAACTGGCGGCAGCGAGCGCTTCTTGCATGAAGAAGCCTGTCGCTCTTGCTCCAGAACCTGTCTATGAAGCTGTCTGGGCTTCGCCTCATTTGGTTGATCCTTTCTCGGTAAGTACTGAGGACAAGCTGGATGTGCTGTTGAGCTGCGCTCGCACCATGCTCGGTGTCAAAGGCGTGACACTTGCGCAGGGACGTCTCTCTTTCGTCAGGGAAAAGAAGATGTTTGCATCGACTTCCGGAACACGCCTGCAGCAGACGTTTGTTCGGTCTGGTTGCTGTATTGAAGCCTTTGCTACAAATGCCGATGAACGGCAACGTCGAAGCTATCCCAAACATGTAGGGCAGTTCGAACTGGCCGGATGGGAAATGGTTCTGGCCTGGGATCTTCCTGGCAATGCTCAACGTATCGCCGAGGAGGCTGTCGCTCTCCTCACTGCGCCCCAATGTCCCAGTGAGACCAAAGATTTGATTCTTGGCGCCTCCCAACTCGGTTTGCAGATTCACGAATCTTGTGGGCATCCAAGCGAACTGGATCGAGCGCTCGGGCAGGAGATCAACTTTGCCGGAGCTTCCTTCCTGACGCCTGAGAAGTTGAAAACGTTGAAGTACGGGTCGCCGATCGTCAATCTCGTGGCTGATGCGACAGCAAAAGGCGCGCTCGGATCTTTCGGATTCGATGACGAAGGTGTGGCTGCGCAACGCGTCTACCTGGTTAAAGACGGGATGTTCAACGGCTACCTGAGCTCACGCGATACGGCGCATCTGATCGGGCTGGAACGCTCGGGCGGCGCGATGCGAGCCCAGTCTTGGAGCCATGTGCCGATCATTCGCATGACAAACATTTCAATCGTGCCCGGCAATGCCGGGACTCTGCAAGACTTGATCGCTGATACGGACGATGGTGTTCTGATGGAGACAAATCAGTCATGGTCGATCGACCAGATGAGATACAACTTTCAGTTTTCCACCGAAATCGCCTGGGAGATTAAGAAGGGTAAGCGGGGACGAATGTTCAAGAATCCCAGCTATAGCGGCATAACACCAGAGTTCTGGAATTCATGTGATGCTA
>CAZISK010001280.1:0-1702 GCA_964541355.1 uncultured Candidatus Obscuribacterales bacterium | reverse complement strand
CATCGATGGCATGTGCGTGCCCAGTCACTTCGCCGAATGCCAGAACAACACGCGATTCCTAAAGCGTTCGCTAAGATCGACGATTTGCTGACGCGCTGGCGCAAAGAGATCACCAGCCCAACGAGCGATAAGCCCGAGTTAGCAGAAGAAGGTATCAAACTCTTCTACAAGACCGCAGGAAAAAAGCCTCCACTTATGCTTTGGTGCGACAGTCCTATTCAAATCATTTTGATACCAGTCCTGGTGGGCAACGTTTTACGTTCAGACGCGTGGAAAACATTGGTCGCAAATATGGGAAGCGCGGAAAACGCAGACTCTGCGCAATACCTTTCCAAATGGAAATCGCAGTGGATTAAGGTAGAGAAAAACACAGTCCTTCCATTGCTTGAGAGAATATGGAATTTTCAATTCAAGAATAGGCGTCCTTCCATACAGCAGAATGTGCTGGACCGTCTGAGTGAACACCTCTTTGCGATTCTCAAAGATGGCAGACTAAATGCCGAGACAGTTCATCAAAAGAATTGCAAGAAGCCTAAGTCAGAAATCTTCCCTGGTCCGACTCAGATCGATATGTGGCGCCGATTTATAGGGTTAAGTGCCGAGATTGAGAGAAAGACAACTGCCGATTTCAGTTTCAGTATGACGACTGCTCAAGGTTTGTTCGCCGGTGTCGTGGATCATAGAGTTATAACGAACCATATTCCTGTAGTCAAAGATCTCTTGAGTCCGAGTGAAGAGCAAAAGGAATTTCTCAAGCGGGTCCAACACATAAGAACTAAATGCGCTGAGCTGGAGAGAATATCAACCACACGCGCTGCCTTGTTAACGGAAGCAATGACAGGATTCACGCGACCTGCTTTCGTTCCAGATGTCGATCCGACAAATTTCGATCCAGAGACAGAATGGAAGGATCTGGTTTGGAACACTTTTAATGGTGTCAGAAAAGACATAGAGCTGCGACAGTTAGATCCACGTGCTGTCGGCGTGGTCACCTGGGGTGCTAATGCATCATGGCTTCCGCTGGCACTAAGCTGTCGGATGCTGGACAGCGGTTTTCTTGCAGAGCTGGAAGAAAAAATAGACAGTTGGGCCTATATGTTTCACGGTGCAGCCGGTTATTACCTCGGCGATCAAGTTTGTTTTGTTTGCCGGCAGCCTAAGACTCTTGTGACCAATGACTCTGGTCAGCCACATAGCGCGTTCGGAGCAGCAGTCACCTGGTCCGATGAATTCGACATCCACTGCTGGCGTGGCATCATCGTAGACCCAGACCTTCTTAAACGGGCTCACGAGATTAACATCAAGCAGATTTTGGCGGAGGAAAATGTCGAGACGCGAAGAATAATGCTCGATATGTTCGGAGAAGAGCGCTTCATTCGTGAGTCGTGCGCCGAGGTCGTTCATCGGGATCAATACGGTGTCCTCTACCGACATATGTTTAAATTAGACGAGCCACTACTGATGGTGCGGGTTCGCAACGCGACCAGGGAGCTAGATGGCTCTCACAAAGATTATTATCTGCGTGTTCCTCCAACCATGACGACGGCCAAGGAAGCGGTCGCCTGGACGTTCGGTCTCACTGCCGATGAATATGCGCCGGAACATGAGAGTTGAGCTCCTGAAATTCTCGTAGCGTATTGTGAACTTGTTGTCAAATGCTGGTTTGTTGGGGGCCGGTGTGTATTTCAACCATTTGATGAAT
>CAZISK010001279.1:0-1710 GCA_964541355.1 uncultured Candidatus Obscuribacterales bacterium | reverse complement strand
TGACGATCTCTAAAAAGACCCTCTTAGCAACTAAGCCGTATAGTGAACTTTTACGGTCACGAGGTAAGCATTCACTCCGAGACGTTCAAGTCTGGCTCCTGGAGATCGTTTGCTGAACATGCAAAACAGGTTCGAAAAGTGGCTACACGAGCAGGCTAGGCACGTCCGCTATTAATCATTTGCGTCACGAGTGACATGGTATCAAATCCGGTGATAGAACAGCAGCGCGAGCCTCAGCGAGGTTCACACGTCTCGCTTTTGTTTGTGATAGGTTTGAGGTGATGTAGTAGGAGCGTTGCGCGATAAAGACCGAGTGATTGGAAGTGCGCCCGACAGATGCTCGGGCGCGTTTTTGTGTGGGTGATTTACCAGGACTCGCCGGTTATGTCTTGTTCGCAAGATGGCGTCCACCAGACGTCGCTATCTCTAAACGAGCCTCGCACATTCTTCTCTGAAATCCCGTTATTGCCGATTGTGATACCAGGCGCGATATGAAGTCCTGCGGAAAAGCAAAGCATGATAGTCTCCTTTGAGAAATTGAGATGCAGACATCATTGTCCAAGGCAGCTCAGCAGGCTGTCTCAGTGTTTTGGTCGTAGGGCACTTGTTGAAGGAACGCGCCAAGGTGCAATCCGGTACCAAATATGCTCATCATTGGCTACATGGAGTTGCCGATGAATTGCTAAAACTTCTCGGGTACATGGCATTCAACTCTGCCGTCGACTTTCGTCAGCTCGATTCTCTGGCGGATGTGAAAGCTTTCGTACAGTATGTGGTCGCCATGGTGGCTGATTGTGTGAGTCTCAGACACACACAAACTGCTCCATGACCCTGACACTTCGATTACGTCAAAAGGTTTGACGATAATCAGCCGGTTGCCGAGCAATCTCAGAGGCATCGAGTTCAGTTCGACCGATTCGAGCTCTTTGAAGTTCAGAAAGACAAGCACTCGCTCGTCTGACGGATCAGTTTCCTGAACTATTTTCAGCGGGCGAAGTACATTGGCTCGCATGATCCGAAGAGATGACCGGTCGCCAACGGACGGCAGCTGGTCTCCATTTCCAAATGCACCTCTTACATTGGCTTTCCTGATGCCTTGATCTCCGATTTCGATACCAGCCTCGATGACTAGTGATGCAGTAAGACAAATCATGACAGACTCCTATTGAAAGAAAGGTGGCTTGAAGAACTTAGGTGTTTGTTTCAGTGCGTCCAGCAATATATCGAGCGAATTTCCGTTAGAGTGAGACAGAAAAGCTAAGCATGCTTGACTCCTAATTCGAGAAAGGGTTATTGAAAGTACGATGTTGCAGGCGACTCCCAGTGGCTGCTACTTTCTAACGAACCCGTTTTAGTGCGCGTCTTCCGGAACGGCAACTGGGGTCGTGTAACGGTGTCGTGCACTTGCTTCAGACTGGTGTTTGCTGCGACCTCCGAGTCAAGCGCATAACGATAGAGTCGGTTCGATACTATCGAATGCATTCAACGATTTCAAACTGGAATAAACCTGTTTGAATGCCTGGCTTAGCGGTCCTGGTGGGCGTTGCACAAAATGAATTTGATGTGAGTGAAACATTCACGTTTGGCGGGCAGTCCAGATTGTGGCTCTTTTTGACATGCTAGGAGTTATAGTAGAAGTGCGGTCGATTGAGAAACGGAGACGCCGACTTGGCGCCGCCGCTTCTCAACAAGCTCTACATAAAAGTTGGA
>CAZISK010001278.1:0-1716 GCA_964541355.1 uncultured Candidatus Obscuribacterales bacterium | reverse complement strand
GCCTTAACGAGAATCTCGCCGATCATCACATCGGAAGACATCCGCAGGATTGTTTGTTTTGGTTTGAAAAAACTCGGTGACACCGTTCGTTGACCAACCTCAAATTCAAGTTGCAACCAGTGAGATACGTTCCCTAGCCCACCCCGGGCTAATCAGCAGGTCTTCCCTCCCTCCTACTTACTGTTATCGTAAGATTCACAGCCGAAAACGTATCACTGCTCATTATCTACCCGCTAAGAGTTGTTGTACTAACATGATCTTTCCTATTGTTCTCAATATGTTAAACCAAATCAGCTTTTTCAACAGAAGCCAGCCACTATGCCGATTTGATCGATGCTCTCAATCGAATAGTTCGGAGCACCACAGCTGTCACCTGCCCGCCGCCAGATCTTCGAACCGTTTTACCCTCACAACCTCAGAAGTGCTGTTCGTCAATAGCTTGGCAGAACCAGCGCCGTCAAACACTTTAACGGAGCTATCCGTCCGGACCTTGCCATCGGCAACCAGGGTGTAGGTGTTGAGCTCTTCATCTTGATAGGACTGAACAATGCGATGCTGCTTCTTGCTCAAAACGAGATGATAAGCGCGAACCTCAACCACGGCGCTCCTGGCACCGACAATTTCAAGATTATATTTTGTCACCGTGTGATGATCGACCAGATCGCCTCGATCAACCTCACCCGTGGCATGCTGCGACGAAAAGAGCTGCCAGATCTGCCCTTCTTTATCGCGATAAGTGCCAAAAATATCGGACGTTACAGCCGCCGTGGTGCCGGCGGGCTTCAGCGCTTTTCCTGAAGGCAGCTCGGTTCGCTTCGTTTCATTAGACGAATGGCGCAGCCACGTGCCGGCGAGCCAGTCCGGAACTTTAAATCGCACCGTGTTTTTGGGCTCTGGTCTTCCCGTCAATGGAGGTAGACCATAGGCCCCGAGGAACGAACCAGCCTGGTACTTGGCGGGCAACGGCGGAAGAGTATCGCTGTGCTGGATGGTGGCACGCAATTTCGGCACAGAATCCGGCAGGACCGGCATACTGGTTGCCGGATTGGCTGGCTTAGCCGAAGCCTTCGTTGCCGAGGAAAGGTCCGGCGCCGAACCCTTCTTCGCTGGCGATAGCGGTACGGATTTTTGAGACGGAGGCAGAGACTTAGGAGCCTTTGGAGCAGCAGAAACGGAGGGCGACTTCGCAGGAGCCTCTTCCACTTGCCGCGGCTGGCCAAAGCGGCGCTGAACCTCTTCTGAGGAGCTTGAAAAGCTCTGCGCTCCAACATGTCCGGCAAAGAGCGATACAGCCAGCGTCAGTGACAGAAGAGATGGAACAAGACCATGCCAGGATTGGGCCACGAAGCTCAAACTCCACTGGTTGCCAGTTCGTCCACTTCGACCTTGTCCCTCTGGCGATGTCTTCGCTCAGTTTCTAAAAATACCATCAGCACCGAGACGTCCGCGGGACGCACTCCGCCTATGCGGGCGGCTTGTCCTAGAGTCTCCGGTCGAATGCGATTGAGTTTTTCGCGAGTCTCTTTCGACAGATGCACGAGTTGACTATAGTCCAGGTCTATCGGCAGGCGCACTCCATCGTACTTCTCCGCCTGCAGTACCTGGGCGCGCTGGCGTTCGATGTAGCCGGCGTACTTGATGTCTGTCTCAATCTCCATGGCGTGAGGGAAAGACTGATGAGGGTCGCTGGGCATGAGCCGCTCGATGACTGCATAT
>CAZISK010001277.1:0-1719 GCA_964541355.1 uncultured Candidatus Obscuribacterales bacterium | reverse complement strand
AATAGCGTTTGCATGCGTCTTCACCGGCTTGCTGGAGCTACAGGGCGAACCTGTCGCTTCGTTACCCACGTTGAGAAGCGGGGTTTGCGAGAGGTCGAGCATCTGTTCCCATGCTTCATCGAAGCCATCGGCGATTGCTTCAGAGGCTCCTTCCGTTATACCACCCATAGCCGCTTGTGCGTTTCGAAAATTGGAATGAGATTCGAATCTCAGATCGTCGAGCAGCTGCTGTCGAGCCAGATCAATCTTTGCTCTTTCTGCCAGCGAGATCTCGTTGGGTGTATTTCTGTTCATATCGATGAACTCTCTGGCCGCGCAATATGAAACTGGACTGTTGAGGTTGAGCACCTTCGGTCTGGGACTGAGTTGTCGATACCGGCTTGTGAGAGGGACAACCGCTCCATCGGCTTCCGGGTACTCTTCGAAAAAGTAATTGCTCAAACCATTTTGAGAGCCTGGATCACCACAGCATGGTCCGCCGACTCGACTTCCGCCGTCGGCGTAGTGCATTGTGTTGCCTAAGGGGAACCTTGATGGATCGACGGTTCTAGATGATGTGTTATTGGCTTGCATTGACGGTGAATGACTGCCGTAAAACTGAGGAACTGTCGAATCGACATTTTGCGAACGAGTGGCGCTAAGTGCGCTATAGAAATGTTGATGCGGCATCAATGCTCTGCCGTTTTCGCCACCACTGGTTGTAGGATCAAAACGCCCACTGTTGTACATGGCGTCATCCATTCCGCGTAGGGAAAAGTTTTCTGCTCTCTGACTAAGGCGAGCATGGACCGGCGAGGCAAAAACAGATACAAGCATCAACAGCATCAAGGTTGTGACTTGATGTCTAGCAAGAAGCTGGCTGTATGATTGCTCTTTAAGGTGTGGTTTCTGTGTGTTTATCATCTTCACCCAACTTCCGAATTCGAACCAATCAGTCGTCGCTCGCGCAGATCATGATGGCAGGCTCGAAACTAAGCTTTTGAACAGTATCCCTATCCTCCTTTGTCCTTACGTCATGGAACAATGCTGCTAGCCGCTGCGCGGAATTGTGGTTGACAAGCGGTGGGAGTAACAGGTCTTTGGAAGAAACAGCTGATCTCAATGGCCAGAAAAATGAACTGTTAGGTACAAAAAGTTGACTGCAGCCATCAATAGTCCCGATGGAGGTATCAACTTGATCAGGAGTAAAGTCAGTTACCATGCTCGCGCAGCCCGTTTCATCCTCGTATACGACGCTCTGCTCCACGGGGGCGCTGCATAAGAAATCACTTGCACAAACCTGAGCGAAATCACCGAGATTTGAAAATCCTTGAATGGTCATTGCCCTTCCTCCTGTCTGTCGAAGTTATGATATTGACTGTGACCTTATCGCGACCTTACGAACTCGAATCGGTTTTGACAGTCTGCAGCTACAGCGCTATACAGTGGAGTTTGATTAGTGTTTAAACTCGATCAAGGTCCGTCGGGACACTTCATTTTTCGGGAGTCTCAGATCACAACGCGAACGACCAGGTTTTTTGACTTAAGGGTCATTTGCTCTGGTTTTCCTCAAAGTCGATGCTGAGACTGTCCGACAATCCTTGAGCCGGGTTTATGACACTAGTCGATGATTGCAGATTCCGCCGTTGGACCAGTACAGTGTAGATATTGTGGATGCAGAATAAGTCAAGGATAAGGGCTGCTTTTCAAAAGGGGCAAAAAGCAAGGCTGAATAATCAG
>CAZISK010001276.1:0-1721 GCA_964541355.1 uncultured Candidatus Obscuribacterales bacterium | reverse complement strand
CTCCATCTGCTGATGGAAAAAAGTCTTTCAATGTCGATGAAGTCAAATCTCTAGTTTCGAATTTAGGCGATGACGATTTCAAAACGCGCGAAGCGGCAGAGCAAACTCTAAAGACGAAGCTGTATGGAACGGGACATGCCGGTGTGGATGTGCTGAAACAACTTCGACAGAACGAAAAAGACCCTGAGACCAGAAGGAGGCTGGACCTTGTCATTGCAAAACTACATTCGCATCCTGATGTATTCCCGGACGTACGAAAGAAAACGATATTAGGTGAGATTGAAGAAGCGATTGCCAACCTAGAGCCGGATGACAGACAGATCTACAGAGACTTCGCATCAGCGCTGCTCGATGGCGACGCAGCCAAAGTGACACAGCTGTTTTCATGGCAGCCGACACTTATCAATGATAAGTCTCGAGGGTATCAGGAGATCTCGAAGATCTTGCTTGCAGAAATGGGCATGACCTTGGAGATCGTGACCTCAGACAACAGGGTGGCTGCGCAGGCTACTGTTCGCGATTTTACTAATGAGCTGCGAATTGGCTTCACTGGAGAACCCATGCGAATTTGCATTGATGCAGAAGAGAGCTGCAAGCCATCGAATATTGCTTTTGATGTTTACGGACGAGAGATCAAGAACGTCAATCCAAGTGAAGTTTTCAGGACCTTAATGGAAGGACGATTTAAAGGACATAAATTTCCGATTCAGATATCCAGACGAGAGCGAGATAAAGCCACCAACTAACTGTGCATGGGCCCTTCGTATTTTGTCATGTGCCTGGCGGGATGAGTCGTAGAACTGGCGATGGAAATTTGCGGTACTTATGGTGCTCCATAGATTTGAGTCTTAGTTTTCTGACTCTTCTGTTGCTTCTCCTACATCAGCACTGGTAAGCGCTTGTGTAGCTCCTTTAATACCGTTTCCAATAATTTTTGTCGTTCTGCTCATTTGATCGTTTAGAGACAGCGACTCTCTACCTGCGCTCGAACGCACCAGCTCGAGGAGACATTCTCCAGAAACGGCTGTTAGCGAAGAATAAACAGTGGTCCTAAATCGAATCTGACTGCTTGCGGGGCTCGGAGTATTCAGGCCGGCAGACAGTTATTCTTTCAAGGTCTGGTGACTTCTACTTCAGACCAGGGGTGTTCGGCGAAAAAATTGAAGGTAACACGTTCGAGAACTTGGAAACCGGTTATGCACACTCTCATGCAAAGCGACCGGCAAATCTGCAGGTCCACTGATTCGACAATTGGCACCATAGGCGGCACCATGCGAGTACGATGAAAAATGCAACGAATGCCGACCTGAGTCATATAATAGCAGCGCCAAGTCACGTGACAATTGGCGCTGCGACTCTCGCGAATATTCGAACGAAAAAGACCTCTTAAATGGGGCAATGGTCGGAATCCCCTGAAAAGGCTGTGCACCTACGAACTCATTGAGATGTCATCACCTCTCAAAGCACGCGGTCGTCCCTCATCCAGGCGAAAAAGGTTGCGACCGTTCTCATCGATTAATTTGCGTCGCTGCTGGCGACCCGGTAATGGCCGGTCTTCGCCCGAGGAATTCCGGACCTTCAGTGATGAGAATCGAGCATCAATCAATTTCGAAAAAGCATAGCTCGCATCTACATGGTCGAGTCTCTTTCCTAGATGCTCATAAGATATGATTGCGGGTTTGCAAATCTCCTCCGGTTCTATACAGATTCTCGCCGGTTGG
>CAZISK010001275.1:0-1722 GCA_964541355.1 uncultured Candidatus Obscuribacterales bacterium | reverse complement strand
CAAAATAGGAATCAACAATAAAACACGCCTGGTCCCGCTCAAAAAGTCGATTGAAGACGACCTTCTTCACTGGTTCGATCAGCAAAGCCAACGAAGTTTGACAGCACTCGTCTTCACTACGCGAGACGGTTCTCCGTTATCGCCCGGCTCTCTGGACCGAATAATAAAATCGCACTGCCATCGCGCTCATATAAATACCAGCTGCATGGCATTGCGCAACACCTGCATAGCACATTGGCTCGAAGAGGAGCCGGTTATGCTCAAGGTAGCAAAGCTCGCTGGAATCAGCCTCGAGTCACTGACTAAGTTCAAAACTTATGACTGAGCACAAGTATCAAAGTCCGAGAGAGGAAAAACGCTTCAATGCACGGTCCAGCACTTCCAATTCGGAGTGCATGCGCGATACTTCCTGAAGACTGGCACTGCCTTGCGCCAACTCAATCTCGTTTTCCAACTGTTCCTTGCGCTTTTGCATGTTAACCGTCGTAAGACTGCTTCTATCCATCGACATCTTCACACGCATTTGTGAGCGCTGTCGCTCGACACCGGCAAGTTTGTCGAGTTCAGCCTTGGCCTTTGCCTTTTTCTCTTGCTCGCGTGCCCGGCTGCTCCTCTCGATCATTCTTTGGTTGGGGAACAGCTCTGGAGCCAGACCTGACAAACTGTAGATATCAGAGGTCGGTCTGACCGGCTTCTTATCTTGCCCCATAAACATCGACATCATCGTAATGTCGCTGATATATCCTCTTGCCGTGAAGTTTGGCTGCTGTTGTTGCTGCTGCGCGAGTTGTCTTTGATCTCCCTGGGCGCCGCCGAGATTCTCTCTCAATCGCGCACCTTCGCTTTGCTGATCGACGCGCTGCGCCTGATCCGTAACTGCCAGGGTAGCACCCATACCAATCAGTGCAAGCGGAGTACCGAGGAATATTGCCGGAATAATAGTGGCGTTGCGCTGGGCGTTCCGCTCGCCTTCACCACGGGCCTCGAAGTCTGTGGTGCGACCGTTGTTGTCCGTACTCATCAGCTTCCCGGACGAATCCATCGAGACTCTGTTGCCGGCGCTATCACGTGCGCTACTGGCAAAACTTTTCGGTCCGAAATCCAGTAAACCTTGTCCACTGTTTCGATCGAACATTCCGAACATCATACCTGTGCCGAAATCAAGCGTCGACTGACCGCTTGACTCGGTTCTATTGACGATTGATGCGAATGAAAGTCCGGCCGCTTCGCAATTAGCAACCCGATTGGTTAAAGAGCTCATGGCGAGCCCGGTCGCCTCACTTGACAGCGTCTGTCCGGCAGCCTTATCCACTCTGCCGTCTCGCATCTGTTGTTGTTCTACATGTCCGTCGTACGGCCGATCCACGTCTATGTCCTCTACGCCAACCCGCCAAAGCCCTTTTCGGGCACCAATAATCGTGGGCTATAAAAAGTTACGACGTATAGCCCCGAATGTCGATGGGACTTCCACCACCAACGCTGCAATACGTGACCCTGTAATGCTTTCCGGCAACTGCTTCACAAAATCAACGGAAATATCCATAGTTATCCTGGACTAATATATAAAGGAAAGATAAAGAGCTTCCATACAATGATTTCTATAAAACAGTAGGACGCGATAGATCAGCCGAAGAAAGCGATAGATCGCGTTAAAAGCTGAAAACTGAGATTTGCATAGGTAGGTCCTCACGGACTTTCCCTGCTACACCACCGTGCGTACGG
>CAZISK010001274.1:0-1725 GCA_964541355.1 uncultured Candidatus Obscuribacterales bacterium | reverse complement strand
AATAGCAAACTAAGTTCTCCTTGGGCTCCGAAACGTAAGCTGTGCGCCACCCGGGTAAGTTTTCAATGGATCGCGCATCACATGATATAGGCTTGTTTTCAAGAATGCCAGCCGACAATGTTTACCTTTACCTAAAACGTTTATAGTAACTGCCGTGTGCGGTATCGGAAGCGCGATATTGTGAGCCTTTATGGGTGTATGACAACCGCGCTGAGTCTGTACAGTTGCTAAGCGGTTCGAGAAAGTTTCACGCCTGTCAAGAAATAGGACTCTCCCCACAAGCGAAAGTAAAATTAATCACAGATAAGCAAATGGTTACAACCAAACGCTTTGTGCAAATTCGACTCGAGTCAAACCCAACACTTTTCAACGTTGGTATTAGGGTTCCCTTATGAGTTTTTGGCACTTTCAATTTGGCATTCCTAAATAACTACCGCTCTTTATTAGGACGCATTAATTGGTTTCGGTACTTTTTTAAAAGGAATGCCTAATATTTTCCTCTCGACAACCGAGATCTGATGCAATAATTTTTTTGTGGCGAAGTGTTGATTGGCGAGATAAACACGACCAGGCAACAAGACACGACCAATAAGGTTTGAATCACCAGATGCCGACGGCGACGATGACCTGTCTGAAACGTCGCTTAAAAACTGGTTCGCGGAGGTTTGGAAGCGGAATTGGACAGCGATGTAGGCGGACTGACACAGGCGTTGACGACCTTTGTCTGAAAGCACCCTTGTAATGGCGTTGACTTTAGAGAGCTATTGAATGGCGATTAGAACGAGGCTTTGCTCGACTTGTTGAAGCCTTCCGGGATGAGCTGATAGCCGCCACCGTATACGGTTTTGATGTATTTCCTTTCGGCCGACTCAAGGCGAGTGCGCAGGTGTCTGATGTGGACTCGAATCGTGTCGACATCGTCATCGGGAGAGTAGCCCCATACCTCTTCCAAGAGCTTTCCGGTGCTGACCGTTTGACCATGGTGCTGCATCAAACAATGCAGAATCTCGAACTCCGTCGGCGTGAGCTTGACAATGCGCTCACCGACTTTGGCTTGTAGGTTTTCAGGGATGAGCGTAATCTCGCCGGCTGTCAGGATCTCCGGGAGTGTCGAAGAATGTGGAACAGAGCCTGCTCGCCTGAGCAGCGCTCTGACACGTACCTGTAGCTCCGGAATTTCGAAAGGTTTTACCAGGTAGTCATCGGCGCCCGAATCAAAGCCCGAGACTTTATCCTTGGTCATGCTCAATGCGGTGAGCATGAGGATCGGAATCGGATGAGTGCTTGGATTTTGTCGTAAGCGCTGGCAGACTGTGAAACCATCAAGGTCAGGCATCATGACGTCGAGGACGATCAGATCGGGATGATTCTGTTGGGCAAGCGCCAGTCCTTTTATACCGTCACTTGCTGTTTCACACTGATGTCCGAGCAATTCCAGGTTTATCTTGACCAGCTCAGCGATAGCGTGATCGTCATCTATTACCAGAATTCTAGCCAATGTCCTCTCCGCATCCAAAAAATTTAGTCTGTCCGAGTAACCGCTAATTTTACTGGAATTTTGATAATTCGCGGTCCTTTATCACCGTCATTGCGTATAACTGTGAGATTTACCACTTGACCAGGCTCTTTCTTCTCAATGTAGGAAAGCAGGTCGTCGAGCTGTCTTATCGAAATATTGTCGACGTGAGTGATGATGTCAGCAAGGCTTTGGTCGAGTTGTCGAGC
>CAZISK010001273.1:0-1729 GCA_964541355.1 uncultured Candidatus Obscuribacterales bacterium | reverse complement strand
TACCTATAATTCATGATAAAAGCCCTTCGCGCGGGTGTTTGGGGCTACGCGAGCGCACCAATTGGACCTGCCGGCTTTGCAACAGGTGGCCTAACTGACGTGGTCTGGATTGTTAACAGTTAGCGCGTGAGTGCCATATAGTAATCTAGAGAGAAGGAAAGAAGGGACGATGAAGCATTTAATCACCGGCGGTTGCGGCTTTCTGGGCATGATTATCGCGGACAGCCTGATTCGGAAAGGCGAACAGGTCATTTCTCTTGATGTGTGGGAGACGCCTGACCAGCGGCCCGAAGTGCGGTTCGTGCTCGGCAGCGTCACCGATCGGGAGCTGGTCAAAGGATTGATGCAGGGTGTCGATGTAGTGCATCACACAGCCGCCCTGGTGCCGCTCACCAAGCTGGACAACCGCTTTCGCGAAGTAAATGTGGAAGGCTCACGTATCGTTGCGGAGGAGGCTGCCAGGGCTGGTGTGCGCTATTTCGTTCACACGAGCTCAAGCGCGATATTCGGCAAACCACGCTGTCCAGCTGACAACAACAGTCCGCTCAAACCGGTTGAAAAATACGGAGTTAGCAAGCTCGAAGGTGAGCGGGCCGTGGCGGATGTATCTGAGAAGCACAAAATGCCGCTCATCGTCGTTCGACCGCGAACGCTGGTCGGCACCGGACGGCTGGGCATTTTTCAAATCTTGTTCGAGTGGATCAAGGAGGATCGCAATGTCTACGTCCTTGGCGACGGCCGCAACAAGATCCAGTTCCTCCATGCCGACGATCTGATCGACTGCTATATGTTTCTCTGTGAAAAGGAAAAGCCGGGCTTCTACAACGTCGGAACCAACCGCTACGGAACTCTAGAAGAGACTCTGTACGCTCTCATCAGACATGCAGGTACAAAGTCCAGGGTGAAGCATCTGCCCAAGACTCTAGCGGTCGAGGGACTAGGAATTCTGGATAAGCTCGGTCTCAGCCCTCTTGCCCCATGGCATTACAGGACGTACGGCGAGGATTTCTACTTTGATCTGTCCCCTTTGACCCAACTGGGCTGGCGTCCGCGCTATTCCAATGAGGAAATGTTGTGTGAAACCTACGATCAGTTCATCGCTAACTACGAGGTTTTCAAAGATCTGCAGGAAGGATCTCCTCACCGTAAGCGCGTCAAGGAAAAAGTGCTGTGGTTGCTGAAGCAAATTTCCTAGCTATTTTGGCGGATAGATGAAGATATAATCCCAGTTGGAGTACTTTACATTCCAGTACGAGTCCGGCGAGTTGACCGCGAGCTGAGCCATCTTCGTCGCCTTGGCCGTGGGAACGGCGACCGGTTTTGCAATGTCGTATGCCAGAAGCGCCACCGCCTGGCGGTGTGCATCGGTTTGATCGAACACGGTCGTGACGTCGTACTTCCTTCTCAGTATGTCGAAGACGCGCTCATCATTCTTATCGCCACTTCTTTTGGCATTGACGACGTGCAGTCCGCCACCATAAAACACCACCTTGTTTTTCTCGTTGGCCGTCAAGATATTGTCGATCTTTTGTGCCATGAATTGATCTCTGGTCAGCCGGAAGCTGGAGTCTTTGAGCAGATTCGTTGACGTCGTGCGCTCGTCCTGATCGATGGCGACCACCGCCAGTCCAGCTTTTTTAGCTGCTTTTAGCAGTACTAGCAGCTCTGGATTTGTCTTGAAAAACGCAGCAAGCTCGTCGTCGAGCGGTTTTCCGGTATTGAGTGCTCT
>CAZISK010001272.1:0-1732 GCA_964541355.1 uncultured Candidatus Obscuribacterales bacterium | reverse complement strand
CTGCACTCGCTTCCGAAAGTTCAGACCAGCCCCATCAGCCGAGATAATCTCTTAGCTTCAGAACATAGTCTTGGCTGGCTAGTTTCTTTAGAGCTTTTTTCTCGATCTGCCTGATCCGTTCTTTGCTGACCATTAGAGTTTCGGAGCACTCATCCAGGGTACTGACGATCCCATTTTTAAGTCCGAAACGCATTAGGATAACATCCCGCTCTTGCGCATTTAGTGCGTTCAGAGCATTGTAGATTTCTCGCTGCAACAGACAAAAGTCAGCCTCCGTATCCGGTTGAACTGCGACTGAGTCTTCGAGAAGCTCGACGAGCGGAACTTCGTCCTCGCCAATACAACTTCGTCGGTCTGTGGCGCAATCAGCACGGTTCCGAGATGAACATTACGAAATCGGAGAATGGAACGATATCTGGCACATTCAAGACCATCTGTGACATAAAGCTCAGAACCCGAGTCCCGAATCAAATTCTGAGCATCAACTCGGAGATTGCTGCCGCTTCATCAGAGAGACCTTGAGCGCGGCAAACTTCGCGGAGATAGTCGAGTGCTGTGCGCGACCGTGGATTGATGCTCAGCACTTCGCGCACGCCGGCGTCAGCTGCGGACCAATCACCGAGTTGTCCGTGGCAGAGTGCGATGTTCAGCATCCCAGCAAATGTGACGTTGACGTCATCACTAGATTCGAGACTGTGGCGATAGTGAATTACTGCCAGTGAATACTGCTTCTCCCGCTGTGCGGTCAGTCCTTGTTCAAATAGCGCTTTTGCCCTGGGATTCATAACATCATCTGGGAAGCTTACCGGTTCCATCTTGTTTCTCCCTTTCAGTTCGGATTGGTTATGACACTATGGGCGGTTACTTCTTTCTCTTCGGAAATACAATTACTTGATCGAAGTCGCCGTAAACCTCTTCGGGCAGGCCTTTGATTCCTACTCCGATCCATGTAGTTCTGAGATCCTTGATTCGCTTTGTTTCACCCGGAGCTATTGCAACTGGCTTCTTCAGGTCACTGGTCAGGGCCACTATTGGTGAAAAAGACTTGTAGTCCCAGTCCGAGCCAACGGTGGCAACGGAATACTTTTGCTGCCGCAGGTAGTCCGCGCAAGACTTACCATTTGGATGGTCTTTGAATACCGAAGATAAATGCGCTGATCCTACCCAATACACGACCTTATTGTTCTTATCGGCATCAAGAATTTCGCCGATGCGATCAGCCATGTACTGATCTCGGTCTTCGCCGTCGGTGTCGACACAAACAATCTTTAGACCGGCGTCTTTGGCGGCCTTCAAAATCTTCTCGAAGTCATCGTCCCTGAGCAGTGCCGGCAATTTCGTCCGGTCGAGTTTGCCGGTTTTTACAAATTCGTCAATCGCCGCTTGAGATTCGCGACCGGCCTCGATGGCGAAGTGTGTGGCACCTGCCTTCTTCAGTTCGGGAATGATCTCAGCCCCGAAGTCACGCATGGGATTGGGCGACAGATGCGCTTCGCCGAGTCCCAGGAATCGGTTGTTCTTCATCAGATCTACGACGGTGTCTTTGGGATCTTTTCCAAACTTGTTGATTTCTTTTTTGATTTCGAGCAGCTCTGTCTCGGTTTTCTTAAGGCTCTTTAGAGCTTTGACCTCAGCGTCAGATACCGATTCGTGAATATATTGCGGAATTGTCTTTTCGTCGAAGCGAATGAAGGTGGCAAACTCATTCGGAATCCGTTCGAGCGGCTTAGTG
>CAZISK010001271.1:0-1739 GCA_964541355.1 uncultured Candidatus Obscuribacterales bacterium | reverse complement strand
CGCTGCTGAACTCGCTGATACGAAGTTAGAATCTGACGCTGCATTGCCTGATCGCTACACGGTGCTCTCACTCATAGCTGAAGGCGGCATGGGGCGAGTCTATCGCGCGTTCGACAAGGAAGCGCAAACTGAAGTTGCTGTTAAGGTTTTACGCGAAGAACTCGTTCAAGATCCTGATAGCGTAAAGAGATTCATGCAAGAAGCGAAGGCATCTTCCGAGCTCAAACATCCCAACATAGTTAACGTAAGGGCGCATGGCATGACCAGTCACTCGCGCCCGTACATCGCCATGGATTATCTAAAGGGGTACACGCTAGACCGGCTGCTTGAGCTCGAAGTTTATGTGGATTCCAAAGAGGCGATCACTATATTTGAGCAAGTGTGCCAGGCCTTGAACTTCGCACACAGAAAAGGTGTTGTGCATCGAGACATAAAGCCAAGCAACATCATGATCATGAGGGAATCGAATACATTTGTCGTGAAGCTTATCGATTTTGGAATCGCCAAAGTTCGACAAAGTCACGACAGCGAAACCCAGTATCTCACCCAAACTGGAGAAATTTTTGGCAGCCCTGTGTACATGAGCCCCGAGCAAGGATTGGGCGAGAAGCTTGATGCCAGCTCCGATATCTACTCGTTAGGTTGTGTGATGTACGAAACCCTGACAGGATCTCCTCCCTTTGCCGATGAGAATCCGATCAAAACTGTCTTTCATCATCTCAATAGCGTCCCTCCTCCGTTTGCCAATTCAAAGCTTGAGATTCCACCTGACTTTGAAAAGATTGTGATGCTTTGCCTGGCAAAGAGTCCTTCAAATCGCTACTCCAGTGTCGGTAAACTTTTGAGCGATCTTGAGAAATTGAAGGCTGGCAAACCTATCAGCATTCCTCAAATCGAGAGGCACCACTTTTCACGCGATGAGTCCGCGTCCATCTGGCTGCGTCTTCTCGCCTCGCTAATTAGTGTTGTTGCTACAGCCTCGATTGCCTGTTCGATATTTGGCTGGTTTTGTGTTGAAATCCTTCAAATTGGTTCGGTGCTTGGTCCAGCCGTTTCTGTGAATTTGCTTATGGCGATCGCGTTGATCGGCTTGTGTGCCCCATTAGGAAAAGCTATTTGCGGGTTGACGATCACTGATGAATATGGCGGGCGTCCTAGTCGAATCAAGCTGATTGCTCGCTACTGCCTGAAAGCGGCTTTTGTCCCGTGCTTTCCCTTGTTTGTGTTCTTTGAGTTTTTTCGGCTGATCAAACTAGTGGTAACGGAAGATGCTCCACTTAAAGTCGCCCTAGCAAACAGTTTCAGTAAAGCGCCATGGGATAGATTCACGGGATGCATTGTTAGGCGGAGGGCTAGTGTCGACAAGAAGGCATACTGGTTTGCCTTTGCGCTGGTGGTGTTGGTATCCTTGCCAATTCTAAGCATTCGTTCCTTTTTTTCGGAGCTTCCACTGTTTAAGCAGATTGTTCAGCCTGCGTTTCCCATACAAATTGAATCGTCTACGAAGACCGGTAGGGAATGGATAATTCTTCGTCTAGTTGGTACAAACATCTTTGGATCGCGTCTCTCCGAGTCCGTAGTTTCAAGCCCGGCGAAAGATACTAAATTGGGGAAATCTTGCACTTGGTCGTTGTCGTCGCCTGGTACCTATGCATTTCCGCCGGTAGTTGTCGTTGACGAATCGGACGGATCGCAATCAGTTTTGTTTGATGACACCAGGGTTCGAAGGTCTGCCGGAG
>CAZISK010001270.1:0-1742 GCA_964541355.1 uncultured Candidatus Obscuribacterales bacterium | reverse complement strand
CCGGCGGCAACGGCAAAGGCGGAGGTGCAGCAGTTGCGGGACTAGGAATTGTAGGAATCACTCTCGGTCTTGCCGGCCAATTTATTGATTAAAACAATTTAGCGGAGTTCGAGCATGAATACTCGAACTCCGCTAGAGCGTTGATTATCACGACTGTCTTTGAAGCGCGTTTTGTAGTTTATCTACGTTAGATTCACGAGGAGCATGGTGATGGTAGAAAATCCAAGGGGCGAGTTCGACTCGACCCCGACTAACTCAATTAATTGTTTTCCCGATTACATAGAGCTGCATTTCTCGATTCGTCCTGTAAAACCGGAGCCAGCACAGGCTGCCAGGTCTCTAATGAACCTGGCATCGGATCAGTTCGAGCCCGCTCAGGAGCAAACGCGGCCTCCGAAGGACTCAAGTGTGGTCGCGAAGCAGTCGCCTACCGACGTGCAAACAGTTATAGATCAAGACATTTCGAAGCTGGATCGTGATCTACCTGACCTCGAGCTGAAAGCTGCCAAGGCACGGATCGCGCTTGCTGCCTACCAGCGTCAATTCTTGCAGGATACTGAGAAATGCGCGACCGCACAAATGGACATCGAGACGGCTAAGGCGGGTGGTGCCAAACTCGATACTATTATGCAATTGCAAACAAAACTGGAAGTATTATCGGGAGTGACATCACAAATTGAGAAGAACGTTTTCGAGCAGAGAGCGATTAATGGCGAACCGACGATTTCGAAAGTGAAGATTGCCTGCCTCCGAATTGCAAGCGGCGAAGATGACTTAATCGCCAGAGGCGAGAAGGATCTGTTGGAGTTGGTTAGACAAAATCCCAGTATTTCTTTCGATCCGAGCTTCAACGAGATGCTGCTGAACTCGCTTGTAAAAATGTGCCGAATACGGCGGGAGCAGAAACTCCCTCCATGGAGCGTTAAGATTGAGGTACCAGCGGTGGATCGTGCTCGCGTCAATGAGATGCCGGCTATCGATCAGTTGAAGAAGGCCAATGAAGCGTTCTGGATTGGCGGCATTGATAAAGCGCTACCGGAATTCGAGACAGCGATTGAGATGGCGCGCAAGTCTCACCCTCACTATGAGAATCAACGATTAGCACTCTTCGTCGAGGCGCTTAAGGTAATGGCCGGTATTGCCGAGGTTGCCACCGACAATGGTGACATTACCAAATTGACAGAGCGGCTCGATAAGATTTTTGCGGACGAACTCGAAACGTATGAGAAAACCCAGATTCTAAAAAGTGCCGAGGTCAATACGGCGTTCGTCAAAATAGCGAGTGGGCGTGCGGATCTTCTTACCCAGGGAAAAGCAGACTTGCTGCGATTTCTCAAAGAGGATCCCTCTCTTATACATGATCAACAGTTCAAAGAGTCGTTGACCGGCTCGTTTATAGCTCACCATCGAAACTTAGAAAAGAACAACCCAATGAAGGAGCCTGAGTTAGCCAACAACCTGCCTCAGTTTCAGCAAAATTTTTCAAATATTTTCAGCAATCCCGAGATTGCCAATGATGCAAAAATAGTACGCCGCACCAGCGATGTACTGACCGATATTGGTACCGTTGGCGGTGCTATTTTACTTGCCGTAGTTTTTATTAACTGGCGGCTCAACAAGCACCGCGCAGCCCGAGAATTGAAAGGCTCTTTCGGACCGACTGGTACCGGTCCCGACAGACCCAGGTCACCAGGTGGCGGAGGAGCCGACACACCACCTCCAGCAGGCGGCGACAAAGGACC
>CAZISK010001269.1:0-1753 GCA_964541355.1 uncultured Candidatus Obscuribacterales bacterium | reverse complement strand
CCAGCCACCAGAAGGCTATCGGAATTCGTCGAATCAATTCGAAGAGCAGTCAGCTCGATGTCGCCGCCAAGCGCCTTATACATTGCCTCTTTGGCAGCCCACATCCTTGTCACCTCGGAGTCTCGCTGTTCTCCCGAGAGGCGAATAAGATGCTCAAGCTCCGAGCTGGATAAGAAACGCTCGGCAAAGTCAGGTTCACGCTTCTCGACAAGCTCTATGTCCACACCCGGATCGCCTTCGTTGGAAAAACAGCACAGGGCGACTCCCCGTTCTCCGGCATGAGATATAGATACCGCCAGTGGTTGTAGGTCCGGAACGGTCGATCGTACAATCGGTCTGTTGCGGTGGTCGTTCTGAACCTCGAAATCCAGAGGCCCACAGATGATGCCCAACCTGTCTCTAACCAGTATCCGAGCGGCTTCTTTAGATGCCATTCGGCCAAGAAGCCAATCCAACTTTCTCTTCTCGAACCTTAGCTTTTCGCGCCAGACAGTTCGCTCGTTCGCGGTTAGCACGTAATCCAGGCACCATTCAAGCGTGCCCTCGTCGCTGGGCAAACAGTCCTTGCTCACGCTGACCAGCACACATTCAGCTTCTCCATGTCCAGCGGTCTCAATCCGTTGACCGAGCGTTTTTCTCAAAGGATCCGCCACGAATGACAGCCACTCATCGGACAATGTAATTCGGCGGCTGTTTATTTCATTGATTCGCGTCCATACACGACCGTCTCCTCCTATGATCTCGACCGAGGCTTCGGTGGCTCGCTCGGATAGTACCGAGAGATTCGCATGGACCCTTACCTCCTCCGGGAGCTGATATGGCGGACCGAAGATATCGATCGACTCAATGAAAAACGGCAGCAGAGCCTTTGCAGGCATCAGTCTTTCGTAGAGGTAGAACAGGACAAACTGGCTGGCGTTATCGAGAAGCATCGGGTGAATGAGCGACCTGAAATTCTCGCTTCCGCGAATCCATCCTGTCGCCTCGGTTGTTGCCGCTACTCCTGCTATGACTTTATCGCCGATGTTCTGGATGGAGCGCGCCAACTGCATTGTCGGTCCATGAAACATGCCGTTGGGCTGATACAAATCTTGGCGCGTCGTCAGGTTGATAGGAGGATTTCCAGCGACGGAGATTCGCTGTGCTGGAGCGGGCTTATACTGATCTGAAAAAACGAAGTCGGCCATCAAAACCACAACGTCGATTTCAGCGCAATCGAATAATTCTACGTGAATCCGATTGGACGAGCCGGTCGCTCTCATTCCCAGTGTGAGCGGTTTTTGATCGACGACTATCCTGCGGTAGGCCTTGACCTGCTCGACTCGACTAATGATACCTCTCTTCGCTCGAGCAAGCGCGGCTTCAGCCATCATTTCGAGTGATACCATGAGTGGCATCAAATGCACACCCATGGACGGATGGTTAGAGACCGAGCCGCCGATTGCATGATCGAGCAGGTAGAGATCGGTGTGAAGATTGACACCAAGTGTAAGTTCAGTGACGTCGGGCTCGTCGCACAGCATGCGCAGACGATCCTGGAATGGTAATCGAGTACCGCCGGCGAGAGATCCTGCGTTGCCGTCAAGCCGAAAGCCTTCACGTGATGCCGACGCCATTCCTATTGTGTCGGTCAAATTTATACCGAGCACATCGTAGGCAGCGCTCTCACCAAATGATAAGCCCGGAGTTTGGCTTCCAAGAAAGGTCTGCATAACCTCTTCCTGGGTGGCCATCATCTGATCGTAAAAGCTCG
>CAZISK010001268.1:0-1760 GCA_964541355.1 uncultured Candidatus Obscuribacterales bacterium | reverse complement strand
GGCTCAATTGTCGTGCCCTGCCAGTGCCCTTTGCAAACTGCCGGGCATTCCGATCGGTTTGCCAGGCCTGCTAATCTTCTCGTATGATATGACTCATCGACAGGCGGAAGGAAATCATATGTTTAAGAACAGCTCCAAGCTTATGTCACCGACCTAGAGTTCTAATGGCAAAAATTCTCGTAGCTGAAGATGATGCCGAAGCCGCTGAGATTATTCAGCAGTTGCTCGAAGTAGAAAAGCATTCGGTAGAGCTGGCATATGATGGTGAGGCCGCCCTGTTTCGGCTTACCAACTACTTCTACGAGCTCGCCATCATCGACTGGGAGATGCCCAAGCTCTCCGGTCCATCGCTGATTGAGCGATTTCGTCGCGCCGGCGGCAAGATTCCTATCCTCATGTTAACTGGAAAACAGCAAGTCGACGAATTGGAGAGCGGATTAGATAGTGGGGCCGACGATTATCTGACCAAACCTTATCGGGGCCGCGAACTCTTAGCGCGAGTGAGAGCGCTATTGAGACGCGCGCCGGAGGTAACTAGCAACGTATTGAGCTGCCGGCATGTGAGCCTGGATCTGGTGGCAAATCAATGTTTTAGCGGAGGAGAAGAAGTCAAGCTTCTTCCTACGGAGTTTGCCCTTTTGGAATTCTTTCTCCGTCATCGGGAAGGGGTCTTCAGTGTGGAAGCGCTTCTCGAGAGGGTCTGGAATGCTGAATCCGACGCCACTGATATGGCTGTCAGAACAGCTGTCTCTCGTCTGAGAAAGAAGTTGGAAAAGCCTGATGAAAAACCGTTAATTGAAACGGTGCATGGGTTTGGATACCGGTTGGGGCTCATTCCGTAAAGGTGCGCGCGAAAGGAATCGCCTATCCAGCAGGCATCATGATGGATATCGGCGTCGCGAGCGCCTTGATTTCGCAATCCTCTTTGCTACCATCTTCATAAACAAGGCAGGCGAAGTCAACCCGCCCGCCGATAGCTGTCATGGGATAGTGCCAGACTCCAGGTTTATAGCTAATCCCTTGTGGGTTCGTCACTTCAAATACTTTCAGTGTTGAGAGATCGGGCTCGGCGCCGCCCAGGCTAACTGCCACTAGATATCGGGCCAAGCTACTAATCGGCAAAAACACTTGAGTGGAATACTCATGTCTTTCGAGAAGCTTTAATTCAAGGGGCAGCTCGCAAGGGTTGCAGCGAAACACACAGAGATTCAGTGTGGCGCTGTTCGGTCTGAGATTAACCACGTCAGAAAGACGATTAAAGCGTTGTGCTGTTTTCATATTGGCAAGATTGAACGGCAAGAGGTCGTCTGCCGCAATCAAGTCGCCATATGGCTGAAACCGTTCGCGATTGATTGGTTCTGCGAGAATAGCGGATAACGCCATCGAAAGTCCGGCCTCGAGGAAATAGATAGGATGGGCGAACGTGTACGATTTAGAGAGAACCAAGCACAAACAATCGTCTCCGGTCAGGAAAACGACTTAAAAAGAACAATGCAGCCGACGAGAGCTCTACTCTTTGCTGCCAATCAAGATGATGTTAGTACCCACCTGATAGGGGAATCCGTTCTTCGGATTCTTTACTTTTCCATTAGCATAGTAGCCAGTAGAACCGGTCTTGAATTCGCGGGCCTCGGCGGTTAAGGTGCCCCAGACTTCACCGTCAGTTGTTTTGAATTCGATAATCAAAGCCTTGGGCGCGTCTTCGTCTACCTTTTTTGCCATGTCATTCTCCTCCGTAAGTTCCCTGTATTCTACAAGAA
>CAZISK010001267.1:0-1762 GCA_964541355.1 uncultured Candidatus Obscuribacterales bacterium | reverse complement strand
AACGCGTTTTCGCAGTCCAGCCTCCTGGGCGTATGTGTCCATCAAAGTCTGGTAAGTTACCACCTCCGGCCCGCCGATATCAAAGACCTGCCCGGTGGTATCATCATGCTCGAGACAGCGGATCAGATATTCGAGAACATTGCGAACTGCAATAGGCTGTGATGGTGTGCGCACCCAGCGCGGCGTGATCATAAAGGGTAATCGATCGACCAGGTAACGCAGGATTTCGAAGGAAGCACTGCCAGAGCCGATGATCATGGCGGCCCTCAAGATAGTCACGGGTACGCGACCGGCTCTCAATATTTCGGACACTTCAGCACGAGAACGCAGATGTTTGCTCAGTTGCCGATCGGATTCTCCAAGACCACCCAGGTAGATTATACGTTGTAGGTCTGCGGACTCCGCGGCTGACACCATGTTGTTGGCTGCTTTGCGATCCGCTTCGGCAAAATCTCTTTGTTGAGAATTCATCGAATGGACTAAATAGTATGCGACGTAGCAGCCCCTGCATGCTCTGAGGATCGCCTTTTCGTCAAGAACATCAGCAGCCATCAGTTCAACATTCTCATGTGCAGCCCAGCTGCAGCCTTGCAGTTTTTTTAGAGATCTGGATACCGCCCGAACACGGTACCCAGCACTGAGGAGCCGGGGAACTAGACGAGCGCCGATATAACCAGTAGCACCGGTAACAAGGATTGTTTTAGCACTCGACATGCTAGACCTCTTTCTTTCTTATTTAGCATCATATTTGTCTTTCGGGTCTCAAAGCCTTCAGTTGAGCCAGGACCGCGAGGGCCCGTTGGCGTGCTATGGAGTGATCAACCAGTGGTGTCGGATAAGTTCATCAGGATACATCAACGCTACCTCGTCAGGATGAACTCTATGTGAACGAGCCAGTTTCGTTAGCACACCTGATTTCAAATCAGATGTCTGAGCGTTCACATAGATTTGCCTTAAATCGGCGACCTTTTTTCCTTGTGCCATCACGGCAACTGCTCAAGCTCAATCCAGAAAGTGCTTCCTTGTCCTTCGCGACTGGATACGCCGACCTGTCCTCCGTGGGCTTCGACAATTGCCTTGCACACGGACAGTCCCAGTCCCGTGCCGCCGCGCAGACGACGGTCAGGCGATTCCAGTTGCTGGAATTTTTCGAAGAGCTTGTGAATATCTTGCTCGGAGATACCCGGGCCCTGGTCACAGACCTCAACCCGCGCACGGTTGGAATCGCTCAGCATGACTCTCACTGTCACTTGAGAGCCTTTAGGGGAAACTTTTACGGCATTACTGAGCAGATTCTCCATCACTTGCACCAGTCGCTGCCCATCGGCATTAACGTGCGGATGAGCCTGGCATTGGCAAGTCAGCGGAACAGACGCCTCATCTGCCACCGGACGAAACTCTGCCACCACATGTTCCACCAGCTCAGCCAGCGGCAAGTTTTGACGCAACAGGCGAAACTTTCCTGATTCCAGCTTCTTAAAGTCCAGGATGTTTTCAATGAGTTTCCAGAGGCTTTCGGCTGATTTTGATGAGATCTCAATAAAGCGGCGGACCGTGTCGCCGACCGGTCCGGCTTCACCGTCAGCGATTACGGATAGCGAGCTCTTGATCTTCGCGATTGGTGTTCTCAACTCATGAGAAACGATCGCATAAAAATCGGATATCCGCTCTTCAGCTTCTATCCTGGCTGTAATATCGTTCTGGATGCCGACGAAGGACACTAACTGCCCCTGATCGTTTCGCACCGGTGAAATTGTCAGTT
>CAZISK010001266.1:0-1768 GCA_964541355.1 uncultured Candidatus Obscuribacterales bacterium | reverse complement strand
GAATGCAAAATTCAATGGCAACCTGTCTGGTCTCGATATCGACGTTGTTGCGGGTGGTGATATACAGAGTATTGGCAAACTCAGTGCTACGACAATAGCTCTGGACGCCGGCGGTGTCATTGATATCGACGGTACGGTATCTTCTAAGGGTAACGTATCGCTCGATGCTGGCTCGAACATTCTTGTCGATAACACCATAACTGGGTCGGACGTCAATTTGTCTGCCGGCAGTGATATCAAACTCGGTTTGGCAGGTGACCTGACAGCCAACGGTCAATCTGGTGACCTGGCACTCAGCGCGGTCAATGGTGTAACCGGAGATGCTGACATGATCGCATCCGGAGCGATCCAGATTGAAGCCGGCACGGTCGGTCTAAACGGCTCTCTAACCGCTGACACGCTGGTGGAAGTAGATGGCAACGGCATCGTCGATATCTCAGGACTGGTCACATCGCTAGATGATGTTATCGTGACCTCGACAAAGTCTTCTATTTCGCTGTCGAATGTGAATGCAGCATTCATCACATTGGATGCCTTCACCAATATCAATCTCAACGGAAGCCTCACAGCCGGTGACACTATCGATGCGGTGGCAGGTGGCGCGTTCAATGTTGCTTCTCAGCTCACCGCTGGCAAACTAATCTCGCTCAACCAGGGCGTTGATTTCACTAATGCAAACGTGAGTGCCAACAGCCTGAATACACCGGTGCTACTGCTCGGCACCAGCAATGGTGCTGACATTGGTACTACACAAGCGTTCTTCGAAGTTGGGCCGAACATCGCGGAAATACGAGTTGATACGGAGTCAACAGGCGGAGGATCCGCGTACATCTTGAGCAAATCTACAAATGGCGTCGATTTCGGTCCATCCGACGCTCAGGGAGACCTGTTTCTCGCTGCCGCCGGACCACTAGATGTTGTTGGAGATCTGACCAACGTCGAGGGGGACATCGGCGTGCTCGCAACGCTTGGTGTTTTGAGCATTGCCGACGGTGTGACTATAAGCGCGAACAGCGCCGGAGCCAAGGGAAATCTTTCGATAGTCAATCAAGGACTGTCGGCAGTAAAGCCGAAGGACAATGACTTCATCAGGTTCTCAGAGGATACATCCTTAAGCGCAATGGCGGCGGCTAAGCCAGGCGGACAGATTTTGGTTCAACTCGGTCCCGCTCCCAGCCCGAAAAAGATCAAGCCTTTAAGCGCGAAAAAACTTGCAAAACAAGGCATCATAGCTACCGTTCTTAATGGCGGAGTTATTCGGGGCACTAGCAACCCGATTATTGGCAACCCTGATAACGAGAGTACCTTTACCGCCGACAATACGACCGTTACGCTGTTGAACGCGTACAAGAAAAACATCACTCTGGATGGCGGCAGCGATTTCTTTGCCGATCCACCGGTCACCGCATACGCCAGCAGAGGTGAGCTTCAAAGTCTATCCACCCACACACTCCTCCAAGAACAGACCACGATAGAGCCTGTCAGTTCTGCCAACACGGTCGACTTTTCATCGCAATTCGACCTGAGCAACTCCTTGAGCAATCTAGCATCGATTTCGACAACATCTCGAAAGCTACTTTCCGACAGCGAAACTGATGGTGCCAGCTCACGAAGCAACATGGTTGTCAACCTGATGGCAATGCAATCTGGTACCAGCTCGCCTGCGACACCGGACACGATCGAAGGGCAGGTCGCCCTTTGCTCGGATATCGAACTTGGCGTGGCAGGCAGTATCGAAAATAGTATCACGAGGATGTCTCCAGGTAAG
>CAZISK010001265.1:0-1773 GCA_964541355.1 uncultured Candidatus Obscuribacterales bacterium | reverse complement strand
CGGTGTGTCCACCAAACCCGCCGATGGCGTGTTCATCGACCTGGAATTGCGCTAAAACATGGGCTCGCCGCGTCATCCACTTCTATGAGGTAGCTGGATTGACAGCAGCGACATGTGCAAGCAAGACAGAAAGGCGGGACCAGCAGTTGGTCTCCGCCTTTTTGTCGCTGAAATTATATACTAAACCATATGGTAACACAGCAAGACCTGCGTAAATGATTAATAGCGGACGTGCCTAGCCTGCTCGTGTAGCCACTTTTCGAACCTGTTTTGTTGCACCATGTTCCGCAAACGATCTCCAGGAGCCAGACTTGAACGTCTCGGAGTGAATGCTTACAGACCTGCATAAACGGGGAAGACGAAGCCGTTGATGAGTGCTTGAGAGAGCCTTTCCAGAAGCTCCACTTGACACCAGCCCTATTTCTTCGCTGCTTCGGTTGCCTGAAATCTGCAAACCGAATGACCCACACAAAAGACAAAAAGTCGAATCGAATGAATCTTCGCAACTTCGCTTAATATGCGCGAATACTTCTACGCCTTAGTTGCGCAGGTGGTGGCACCTCATGCCATTATGATGTCACTTTGAGTGTGTAATTTATAAATCGAATCAGCTGTGAGAATGCTTTATGCCACGAGATGCAAACTCTTGTCACTGTTTTATTGAAAAAAAACTCGACGAATACAAGTCTTACCTCGCCGGAACAAGCCTGTCTAACTTAACGATCACTGCGTATGTAGCCAGGATTGAGCAGTTCCATCTTTATTGTTGTTCCTTTGAAATTGATCACAATAACAACGATCGAGACATTTGGATTGAACTGATAAACCATTATTGTGACTATTTGAGCCATGTTCGCAATCTCAAGCAAGGCTCAATAAATTGTGCTGTTACAGCTATCGATCAGTTTTTCACTCATTTTGGAATCGGACTGCCGAAACGAAATCGACCAAGAAGCGAAACACCTCTTAGATTGATAGGCAAAGTCGAACAGCAAAAACTGTCGAATGCAATCGCTCGCTGTCCTTCTACCAAGTTCAGAGCGCTGGTCAACCTGTTTCTGTATACAGGTCTGCGAGTGGGCGAGCTAAGAATGCTCAGACTCGAAGACCTGGAGCTATCGGAGCAGTCAGCAGTGTACGTTAGATTCGGAGCGGTTCGAGCTGTTCCCATCCCATCGCGATGTAAAATCGCGCTCCTGAAATGGTTGAATGAACGAGACTCGTATTTGAAGGGTCTGGCTAGCGAAATGGTGTTTCCAAACACAGATGGAAGACCGATGTCTCTTGGCTCGATTGATGCAGCCGTCCGTACTGTTGCAAGAGGCGCACAATTGAATGTCTCCGGAACAGTCCTACGTAATACATACATTCAAACTCTTCTTGAACAACAGCTAGAGCTGAATATCATTGCGTACTTGGCTGGTTTCAAGCGCATTGATTCGATGTCTCGTTTCTTGGAGTTGCGAGAATCCAAAACGAAAACGCAGTGCTATCTTGATGCTCGACTCGGGGAAGATCGCGTCAAGACTCCCAGCCCACACACTTTTTCTAATGCAGAAATGTCAAACTACCAAGTCCAAAAGCAATGAGTCTCGGCATTTTAAGAGACTGTGTCGGTGAGCTTCATACCCGAGTTGAAACTCAATTTGTGCTTGCTGCTTGCTGCTTGCTGCTTGCTGCTGTCAAGGATCTGTGATCTTGAAATGTTTCACAAGCCGTATAGCCCCGACTCTGCGCCAGCGGCACCTCGAGAGTATGCCTTCTATATTGCGG
>CAZISK010001264.1:0-1774 GCA_964541355.1 uncultured Candidatus Obscuribacterales bacterium | reverse complement strand
CATTTTGCCTGGAGGGTACGGCAGCCTGGATGAACTTTTCGAAGCGCTAACCCTGATTCAAACACAGCGCATCAAGCGTTTTCCACTCTTTCTGGTGGATTCTTCATTCTGGAATCCGATGCTGGAGTGGCTCAAGACCAGCCCTATCAAACGCGGATTCTTGACGGAAGAGGAGCTGGGTCTAATTACAGTCGTGGACGATCCAGATGAGCTGGTCGAGCAGATTGTCTGGTGCGAAGAGGAAAAATGCTACCTGACACCGGACGGGCTCATGTCGCACCCGTCGCGCCGGCAGCAACCACGGGACTGACGTCATGATCGAGATTGATGGCAGCCTGGGGGAAGGCGGCGGTCAGATCGTTCGTTCGTCGCTTTCGCTCTCGATAATCACAGGCAAACCGTTCGCGATTAGCAGGATCCGGGCCAATCGCCAGAAGCCCGGATTGCTCAATCAGCATTTAACTGCCGTCAACGCCGCAAAGACCATCTCCGACGCCGAAGTCGAAGGAGCCTACCTGGGCTCCTCATGGTTCAGTTTTTCGCCGCAATCTGTCAATCCGGGCGAATATAATTTTTCGATTGGCACCGCCGGTAGCACTACATTGGTTTTTCAAACTGTGTTGCCACCATTGATGATCACCAGCGAATCCAGCGTCGTACACCTGGCGGGCGGAACTCACAATCCGATGGCACCGCCGTTTGAGTTCCTCACCGATACCTTTCTGCCCCTGTTGAATCGTATGGGCGTAACGGTCGAAGCCAGCCTGAGCGCATACGGCTTTTATCCAAGAGGGGGCGGATCGCTTACATTCAAAATCGCACCTAACCCTCAACTCTCCGCGCTTCACCTGAATGAGAAGGGAGTCATTTCGGCAATCGAGGCCAGGGCTGTAGTCGTAAAACTACCCGACTCGATTGCATACCGCGAGCTCCGCACCATCAAATCAGTACTGAATCGGCTGGATAAACGCAACATATTGGAAATTAAGGACGGAGTATCTCCGGGCAATTTCGTGCTCGTACAGGTGATGGCAGAAGAGCTGGTTGAAACGTTCACCGCGCTTGGCGAGCGTGGCAAGCGCGCAGAAGCGGTAGCGGAAGAAGCAGCCAGAGAGGCGAAAGACTATCTAGAACATGATGCCGCTGTGGGAGAGCATCTAGCCGATCAGCTGCTCATCCCGATGGCGCTGGCCGGAGAGGGCTCCTTCGTCACGGCCATACTCTCCAGCCACACAACAACCAACATCGACGTGATTCAAAAATTTCTCGACGTCGACATAACCACCTCAAGACTTGCTTCGGGCATGTGGAAGGTCGATGTCCAGAAGCTGTGAGGACAGCTTTTTGTGCTTCAAACCTTTGCTCAGCCACCCATACGACAGGCGGGTGAAGTCCCCTTCATAATCGCCGCAGAAACATTATAGACAGCTCAATAACACAACTTTCTACATGTTCGTTACATAGGAATTAAGGAATCTGGTAAAAATCTCCGATCGTCTGAACCTTGTTCATACAATGACTGGTCTTGGGTGCAGAACGCCGGAGGAAACAGGCTTTGAAGATCGCAGTGTGTGTGAAATCTGTGCCGGACACAGAAACGAAAATCGCTATAGCGCCGGACAAGAAAAATATCGATTTGAACGGTGTTCGCTTCATCACCAGCCCTTTTGATGAATTTGCCATCGAAGAGGCTCTCAAATTGAAAGAGAAGAATGGCGGAGACACAACGGTCATATCGGTAGGCGGCAAAGAGGTCACCGATGTGCTGAGAGAC
>CAZISK010001263.1:0-1777 GCA_964541355.1 uncultured Candidatus Obscuribacterales bacterium | reverse complement strand
TACAAAACCAATCCAAACTGCAGGATCTTTCGGGACTTCTTCCAGACTGCACTATTTATTTCCCGGATGGCGAAGCCGACGTTTCGGCACAACATGGCGATACTGCAGGCGATGCTGGTCGGAAAGATACAAATGCCTGCCGCCCTCCAGATGATGACGTTGTCAGCCGTCTTGCAGACAGTAGAAAGAACCTGCAAGAAGTTCTGTCGAACAGCAAAACTAATGCTAAGACTATGCTTATGCGAATGGACGAGTTTGAACGGAAAGCGCAAAACAATGGAATCAAGCCACCAGATATTGCTATGACGTATGGTGCATTGTCGCGTTTAATCGGCCATGACGGCATCGACAAGAACATTCGAGAAGAGTTAGCCAGCGTATTGCTAGAAAGATTGGCAAATCCTTCTGTAATTGAGCAAGGCGAAAAGCCGGGCGATGTTGAAGCAGCCCTTGCTATTCAAGCACCGCATGTTCATAGCGCCATCTTCGTTGATGCCGCTATTAGCCAAGCAAGCGAATCTGCGAAAATGGGCAAGACTCCCAGTACAAAGGAGATCTTAGACCGCATCAAAATGCAATATCAACCAAAATAACATACACATTGCCTCAAGCTGGTAAGATCATTTGCGATTCTGTAAGTCGAGGGGTTTTACCCATGAGCACCGAAAAATCACAACGCTTTTGCCAGGCCTGTATAGTTGGCGATTTATCCGCAGTAAGCCGGATGTTGCAGGAAGACCCCATGTTGGCTAACTCATTCGGGATGGTCCGTCCAGACCATCGTGAATTCATGAAGCAACAAAATGCCGAAGATGGTTGGACGGCGTTGCATCTGGCGGCGCATTATGGACAGTCGGATGTAGTGACGGTCTTGATCGATGCCGGTGCAAAGTTGAACACACGGTCTCGCAATGCTGAGGGCAATACTCCTTTGATGGCAGCTGTTGCAGGAGGGAATTTGTCGATCGTCAAATTGCTTTTAGAGAAGGGCGCTGATCCTATGCAGGCAGACGTCTCAGGAGAGTACGACGCCCTGACTCTTGCAGAAGCAGAGCAAAAGGATGAGATTGCATCCTGGCTCCGTGACGCGCCACAGTTTTCGAAAATCCGTACGTAGAATTCATCACCATTTTGGTTTCGATCGAGAATCAAGACTCTAACGGTGACTGCGCTCACCAATCAACAGGGGATATCGTCATTTAAATTGAAGTGGTGTTTTTGTCATCACGAGGACGGCATGACTAGAGTTTTGTGTCTTTCCTTCTCCTCCACAATTGACTCGCTGTCTGAAATACTCTCGAATCCTTCCTCGTCATCGATGCGCCACGCTATCCATGTTCCCCGAGACATCGGAACGATACTCCAGGTGCCACAAAGCGACTTTCCATCTTCACTCAGCGTCCCTTCGTATTGAACAGGAGCGTGGGTTCCTTTGTAATAAACCTTGGTGAATTCGACCTTGGATTGAGCGAAATGACCGGTGACAGTGGCCTCTCCAAGTTGCATCGCATCCAATATGTTGCCTGTGAGAGCCCCATCGTTCTCTAGTAGGACTGCTTCAAATGCATAAGCAACCGTGCCCGAGGAATAATAGTAATTACCATACCAGGATCCGGTTAATCCATTTTTCTTTGTATTCTCGGACATCAGACACTCTACTCGATCAACTAACTCGGCACTATGAACTTTCGTACCCAAATTATGAGATTTTTGAGCGCACCCGGTCGCATTTTCCTCTTCACGCCACTGATGAAATTTGCGCTCAGGAAGATGCGTG
>CAZISK010001262.1:0-1778 GCA_964541355.1 uncultured Candidatus Obscuribacterales bacterium | reverse complement strand
ATATTTGCCGAATGCCTGACGCTCTCTAGAGTATCTGTAAGCGTGATTCCAGGCGCCCTGGGCGATACCCACCGCCTGTGCGGCAATACCTATGCGTCCACCATCCAGGGTGACCATAGCGACTTTGAAACCGTCGCCGATCCCGCCCAACATGTTGGCTTTGGGAACTTTAGTGTCTTCGTAGATTACCTGACATGTTGAAGAGCCTCTGATGCCAAGCTTGTCCTCTAACTTTCCAAAAGAAAAACCGGCAGAACCCTTTTCCACCATGAGAGCGACCAGACCTTTATGTCTCTTTGCCAGGTCGGTCTGCGCAATAACCAGGTACCAGTCTGCTTCGATGCCGTTGGTTATCCAGTTTTTCGAACCGTTAAGAACGAAGTAATCGCCCTTGTCCTCGGCCATGCAGGTCGCAGCAGCCGAATCCGACCCGGTGCCCGGCTCGGAGAGGCAGAAGGCACCCATCTTTTCGCCTGCACACATCGGTCTTAAAATTCGATTGCGTTGCTCTTCAGTACCGAAAATGTAAACCGGCGTTGCGGTCAGGGAGACGTGAGCGGAATACATGACGGATGTCGTCGCGCAAGCTTTGGCAAGCTCTTCGACGACAATGGCATAGGTGACATGGTCGAGTCCGGCACCGCCGTACTCCTCTGGGAAAGGCAGTCCACATAGATCGGAGGCTGCCAATAGATCCCAATTTTCGCGTGGGAACTTGTGCTTATGGTCTATTTCAGCGGCTCGCGGAGCGAACTCCTTCTCGGCCATCTCGCGGACCACTGCTTCAATGAGCCTCTGGTCCTCTGTCAATTCGAATGAAATCGGGTTATTGTTCAAAGTCGTAGTTGTTTGCATAGAGTATCCGTGCGCCTTTCGGGCTTGAAATGCACTACCAGCCGTAGCTGACCTTCGATCATATCATCTGAAGCCGCGCCTTATCAGGGCAGGTATGTTAATTGCATCTGGAATTCAAAGACTCAAGAGGCGGTAAAATGCTAAGCGGATTCTCTTTTTGTTGGAGAGACAGATGCCTGATTCCAAAGTTATTTTTATTGTCAACTCGGCGGACGCTGGTTGGCTTGAGCGCGAGAGCCTGGCCGAAAAGGGCTACCAGGTCGTTGTTTGCACGAGCGGTCTGGATGCGCTTAACGAGATATCCGTCAACGGGGCGGATCTGGTGGTCGCGGAAACATCACTTCCTGACATCGACGGATTTCGACTGGCATCGCTCATCAAGTCCAATGATTCGACGACGGCTCTGCCTGTCGTTCTTATCGATACTGGCACTGGCGACAGTGCCTTCTGGAACAGGTCTGCCTACCCGGAAGAGATCGTGGCGCAATCCGATCTTACTGAGGGAAAACGCGCTATCCATGAGATTCTTGAAAAAGCCAGAGAAGCCGGTAATGCGCGTGAGTGGCAAGCCGAACGCTCGATTGGATTGTTACCAACTGATACGTTTTTGAATTCACAGGATGTTCAAAAGAGCTACGGTAGTCTGATAGATGTGTTGCTAATTGAAAAACTGATCTCACGAATCGTCCGGGCGTTGACCGGGATCCTCGAGCCCAGGAGGCAGTTCCTGGATGGCTACTATCACCTGGTTGGCAATCTCTTTGATGGTGACATTCTAGGAATTGTTGTTGCCGACCAGCAGAATCCGTGGTTGTCGGTCAAGTCTAAAAACCCGATTACGTCCGTCGCTTATGAAGTTCTCTTGACAGAGCTCTTGGCTAAAATGCAAATCACAAATGAGCTGCACGTCGACAATCGCGTCG
>CAZISK010001261.1:0-1779 GCA_964541355.1 uncultured Candidatus Obscuribacterales bacterium | reverse complement strand
ATACGCTATTCGTCGCATTCGCGCTGACGCTGATGAAGTCCGCTGTTCGTTCATCTACGTCGATGGTGCCGGTGGCTCCGCCGAACGTACCGGTGGCGACCAGATCAATCTGAGGTGCAACCAGGAAAGGGGCCACTCCCGTACCAAAGAATTGCGCATCAAAAATATCTCCTGACTGCAGAAGAATCTTGCTCGCCGTGACCTGGACCCCCGCTCCAATTGCAAACACGTTGAAATCCGTTCCCGATATCATGCGGACTTCACCGCCGGCATTGTTGATATCGGCGCCTATGGTGAGCTTTGTATCCGAAGCTATGTGTACTATCGAACCAACCCCGGATATGGGAGTGTTGATTGTAACTAAGTCCCGTGCATTTGACACAAATATCGAGCCGAATGGAGCTCCATCTACACCCCCGAGGCTGACAGAACCAGTGTCTATGCGGAAAGCTGTTCCTCCCACGAATGGGTCCGAACCAATGTCTCCGAAATCCGAGGCTAGAAAAACACGGTCAATTCCGCCCAAGGTAGCCACTTCAGCACCATTAGTCGTAAAGATGTTGCCTTCTCCACGAATGTCCACAGTGCTTCCACCGGCAACGTCTCCCCCGATCTCCACTGTAGAAGCTGTTGATTCCAGATCCACCGCCAAGTCAGCAAACACGGCAAGAGTGCCACCACCGCCTGACACCTTTAACGCTCCCACAGCCTGCACATCGAAAACATCATCGGAGCTGTTGGCCGGTGAGCCAACGGAGTTGAGGGTAGCTGGAAGCTCCAGATCGTCTACGTCAACTACAAAGACAGGCACGAACGCACCCTGGGATCGCGTCGTAAGGCTCGCCTTATCTGCATCCATTACAAACCTGTCGAATGTCGAACCGACATTTCCGACGACCTTGCTTCCGGCGATCGTACCATCTTGAGTGCCGAGAATAACTGTGGGCGCGATGACAATACCGTCGTCAGGACTGCCATCATTGCGAGTGTAAAGCCTGGCATCCAGATCGGTAGCGATGGCATCGAATGTGCCACCAACTGTCGAAGTGTTGTGGAAGTTCGTTCCGGCCTTCGCGTTGAGGAAAGCATCATTGACGGCATCGAACTCCGATAGGCCAGCATTCGGTGTGAACGCCAGATTTCCGGCAAAGTTGAATCGGTTGGTCGTATCTTTTCCTATCGTGTCAAAAGCGACTACGGAAATATCAGGTGACAGCAGGAAGACATCTGTATCAGTCGTCGCGTCCCCGGCTGCGATAAGGAGTATCTGCCCTGTCGCTTGCGAGTGTATGCTTGCTCCGTTGACTCCGAAGAATGCTGGATCGATCGCTACTGTATTTGCAAGATTGATGTCGTCAACATCAAGGACGAACACCGAGCTCGCCGCTCCCAGCCCTTGTATGCGTGCATTGTCAAAATCAACTGTGAATGGAACGAAGCCCGGCCCTATGTCTTTCAGTTTTGTCGCGATGTCCCCATTTACCGCCGACACCAACGCTCCGGGTGTTTGCGACAGGAAGTTATCGACCGCGATCAAGAAATTCGTTGCAGCCGATGACATTCCTGTGAAGTTGATATTGCCATCCGTTTTATCGAATGGTGCAATAAAACCAGTTCCCTTTCCGGCTGGCTCTACGATTCTTACCGAGCTTTCTTTCGATACCGCAGTCACGTTGACGAAATTTATCGCTCTCGCATTAGTGTTGAGAATGTCAATGAATCCTGCGGCTCCAGGTGAGTTGTTGGTGAGATTGATCTGGAGACCCAAGAGGCCACCGG
>CAZISK010001260.1:0-1783 GCA_964541355.1 uncultured Candidatus Obscuribacterales bacterium | reverse complement strand
CACTTATCTGGATGGGACCGGACTTCGGATTCGGTTTAATCATGGCCGGTGAGTTCAAAAGGGCATTTCTCTTCGACTCTAATCCAGGTCGCACTTTAGTCGAGGAGGAGCTATTCTCGGGAACACCAATCGACATCCGGTGTAGCTTTACGAAGGATCGGGTCTGGATTCTGTCTACAAGTCAAAATCGAGGAAGAATCAATAATCGCTGCAGCCTGCTGGACGGACGTGGGCGTTTGTTGGCCTCTTGCGAAGACCAGGAAGGCACAGGCAGCTGGCAAGATTTTCAACGGTCAGGCTGCGCAGCAAGGCTTACCTCTCAGACGGGTCGAGCGACCGAAGCCCTCCTGGTTGCCACCAATAGCGGTATTACGATGATTGAGGAGATGTCTGGCCGGTTGCAAGTTTCAAAAGCCTTTTCTGATTTTGATTCCGGGAATCTGGACCGCTCTCATCTGGTCTACACCCAATACGCACTATATCTATGCTCCAGCACAAGCATCAGTCAGATCGATATATCAAACATATCATAGAGGAAAAGAGCATCAATATCTAACTACGATCTCCCGAGATCGGATAACCGAATAAACTCGACAACCATTCTTAGTAGAAATGGCGGATCGAACGCCACTGCATACAGTGCCAAACAGTAAGAAAAAGGAGATACCACACCATGACACATACCAACGTTTATTACAAATACGAGCTCCCCAACCCGACAATCTATGATCCCAATCGGGTGAGCGAATTCTTTACACCAAGCTATGACGAAATAATGTCTAGCGCGCAACACTGGAGGACCGTTCACAAACTCGCGCCACGTCGCAAGGATAAATATTCGATAGCCGTCACAATCATCGACCAACAAAAGACATTTTGTCTCAATGATGGCGAGTTGTCGATTGCTCCAGCATCAATAAGCGATACAAGCAATATATGCGAGTTCTTGTACCGCAACATGAGAGTCATTAGCGACATAATTCTGACTCTCGATACGCACTATCTCTTTCAAATATTTCACCCGCTTTTTTGGATCGACAAAGATGGCAATCACCCAAAAGGATTTACAACCGTGCTTCCCGGTGACGTAGGCAGGTCAATCTTCGTCAATCCAGAGATGGCTTACGTAATCTTCGGAGATATGAAGTTCCTGTCGTGGCTGCAAAGTTACGCCATTCACTACACAGACGAACTCGCGCGCCTCGGAAAGCCACCTCTCGTAATCTGGCCGGTCCATGGTCGATTGGCGAGCCCGGGTCATGCCATAGTACCGTCGTTACAGGTGGCTGTAGACTTCCACGACGTAGCTCGCTGGAGCAGGACCCAGTACCGACTGAAAGGCGACCTGCCGTTGAGCGAATATTACTCGCCCTTCGGAACCGAAGTCATCAAAGCACATGATGGTGTCACCGTTGGTGAAGAGTCGGACAAGGCGATTGAGGATCTTCTCAAATACGAAGCTCTCATCATTGCGGGTGAAGCTGAATCACATTGCGTGAGAGCAGCGATCTACGACATTCTCAAAAAGATCATGGTGCAAGATCCCAGCCTGGCAAAGAGAGTCTACATTCTCGAGGATTGCACCTCTTCCGTTCCTGGGTTTGAGCAACAGGGAAAGGATGCAATCGCGGACTTCAAGAAGGCTGGGATGAACGTAGTCAATTCAAAAACTCCGATGAAGGATTGGCCGGGAATGAACAGCGACATATTCAAAATGCATTAAAACTGCGACAGACAGACAGACAGACAGACAGACAGACAGACAGACAGACAGACAGACAGA
>CAZISK010001259.1:0-1785 GCA_964541355.1 uncultured Candidatus Obscuribacterales bacterium | reverse complement strand
TACTACGTTGACTGCGTAGCCCAGGATGATGGCGTAGAAGGAGTGCCATAAGCTGACTCTGCGGTCTGCGACAGGTTTCAGCAAGATTACCCAACGAACCGCTCGGAGAAAGTGGCTAAACAAGCTGGAAATAATGACCACCACAAAGTAGGCTGGGTTAACCTGTTTGACGTACTCGGCTATTTTCTCCAGGTCGCAGCCACGGAAAGCAAAGTACAATAGCGCCAGGGCCAGAACCAGCATGAGAAGCAGTTTCCAGATGGCCGGTCGTTCTTGTCTCGGCAGTTCCGCTTCCTGTGTCATGAGAGATATATTCTTCTATAAGTGCTCAAGTAGTAGTTTTGTACCTGAGGAAACTGGGCATTTTCACTTTTGGACCGGTCTTCTTCGGCTCCATAGTACATTAATGCGGCTTTGAACGAGTACGAGACGCAGGGTAAAGATTGATTCTTTTGGGCACAACCAAAGGGAAAGGGGGCAGAACCGGCTGATAAATAGTGAGGGAGGGACCGGTGGGTGGCATTCCGGAACGGTCCAATGAGGGCAATGGACGTTTGTTGAACGAAACAGGAATTTTGGTGACATTTGATGGTGGACGAGAAAAAGACTCGAGTTCTTTTGATTGAGCACAATGCAGGCCAGGCGAAGGCGCTCCGCGAAGTTTTGGATGAGGCTGCGGCTGGAGCCGATTACCTCATGGAATGGACGGATCGCTTGGCACACGGGTTGGAACGACTCGAGGAGGGTATCTTTGATGTAGTCTTATTGAGCCTTTCCATGCCCAACAAGCAAGGTCTGGAGGTGCTCAATGAGCTTAGAGAACTCGATACGTCCGTTCCTGTTGTTGTTCTCAGCGACACAAAGGATCAAAATGCTGCCGAAGCTGTTCAGAACGGTGCCCAGGATTATCTTGTCAAGGAGTCAATCGACGCCAAGAGGCTTGTGCAGTCTATGAGGTATGCAATCGATTTGAAACGTGCCGAGGAGGCATTGAAGGAAGCATCGGATCGCCTGGAGGCAGCGACCTCGAGACTCGAGGCTCTTGCCAATCATGACCCACTCACCGAGTGTCTGAATATTGCCGGTTTGGAACGCGCTCTCCAGAGCGAGTTCGAACGAGCGCAGCGCGGTGGTTGGGCCCTTGTTGCGGTCTTACTTGATTGTGACGACTTCGACAGGATCAATGCGCAATTAGGCCATGGCGTAGGCGATGTGGTTCTCAAGGAAATTTCCAAACGCATGAAGGAGACCGTTCGTCCCACCGATCACATCGCTCGCATAGGTAGCGATGAGTTCCTTCTGTTGTTGCCCGATACACGATTTGCTGAAGGCATGTTGGTAGCGGAAAAGATTCGACTATCGGTTGCTGAAAGCCCGCTTCGCCTGGCTTCGGAGACTATCCGCGTGACTGCCAGCCTGGGAGTCCTCGCACTGCCATACGAGTTCTGCTCAATTGAAGAGGTGCTATCTCTGGTCAGACTGGCGGTGAGAGAAAGCAAGCTTTTAGGCAAGAATCGTGTTTCTTCAGGTGAAAAGCACAAGCGACAGGGTCAGCCCGATCGCGATGCCTTAGATGAGCTTACCGAAAGACTCCGCAAGGGAGACTGCTTTAGGGCCGTTTCCATGCCAATCCTGCATCTGTCCGATGAAAAGCTTGTCGGATACGAGATTCTGAGCCGGGGACCGGAAGGTGCCTTCGAGATGCCGGTTGATCTCTTTAGAGTGAGTGTTGAGTACAATTTGCTTACCATTGTCGACTTGCGCTGTTTGAAGAAACACGATTCT
>CAZISK010001258.1:0-1789 GCA_964541355.1 uncultured Candidatus Obscuribacterales bacterium | reverse complement strand
GACGAACAAGACCGGCGGTTTATCGCATTTCTACACTCGACACAATCTGAGTCGTAATAGCGAAATCTAATATCAATTGCCAGAGTCGGCAGGCGCAATAAATTCTTCCACACAATTAATCGAAACAAGCTCCATTCAGGGGGTTTGGAGAGCTCAATTATTGCAATTCCTAACACTTTGTCTTGAAAGTCCGACAGATAAACACTTAGTTTTCCAGTGCTTTGTTCTGGAACTCTTATTTTCGCAATACACGCAAAGGGCTAACAACCACAACCACAATCACACTAGACCCGCCATCCTCCTGCTCTTGGAAGATCTCGCTGACCAGCCCAAGCGGAACGAGACGCCCACTATCGCCGCTTCGTCAGCTCAGTAAAAAGAAAGCAAAATCCCCTATCCGTCCAGCTTCCCCCTTCTGGACCAATCGGATCGGCGCGGGTTTGGCACCCCGACAGCCGCTGTTTGAGCCGGATATCGCCCTGCAGACATCGTCTTGAAACAAACCAAAAACAAAAACGTTTGGAGTCAACAATGCTAGAACATGCCATCTCTGCCTTCATCGGTATCGCCTTCGTCGCGGTATCCGTGATCTCGAGCTACAAGGTCGCCAGGTCCTTCTTCGGCAGCGAACACGCGCGGACAAACACCTCCGGAGACTTCGGGTCCCCCAGAGGAAGTGCCTTCGCCTTCCTGCTGCCCGCCATGCTGTGCATGGCGGTCCTGATTCTGATCTCGCAGGTCTTGACCATCCACTACCTCGGTGCTTACGTCATACTCGTCCTGGTGCTCGGTCTGAGCTCGGCAATCTACGGTGCCTTCAGCAACCGGAAAGTCGACAAGGACAACAAGCAACCTGATCCGAAGACGGACGACAAGGACAACAAGCCGGATCCGAAGTCCGGCAAGTAACAGCAGCGTCGCTGGAGTTGCGCTCAGCGCCTACTCTTACGTACGGCAAGCAGACCGGGGGTCTGCTTCCGTCGTATCAAAATCAATATACTACCGCTTATCATATGATACAAATAAGCACCACAGATGGTATCAATCTCGAATCTCTGCTGCACAACGTCCACCCAGCGACAATATCGATACACAAATGCCCGCTTATGAAAATGTTCAAGAAACGGACGGGAAAAGGTAGAAAGAGCGTTTCCAGCCTCTTTTCGATGGCAATGGTAACCACATGAGCTGACGAGGCACCACTCGTCGGCCAAGACAGAATGGAAAACATCCCGGTATCAACCGGTGTGTTCAATTTTGTCTGCTTCTCGCCACTGCTACCTCTTGTCGTATTTAGAGTCAAAAAGCACCAAGGAATGGAGACAGGCCTAAAGCCCGTCTCCACCCCGAGTACTGGCGTGCGATATGAGCGCTACTTGCGAACTTTTCTCGTCAGCCCAATGCGGCCGTTCGCAATGTTGAGGCGGCGAATCACCACCTCGATCTCAGCACCTTCGGTCAGCGTTTCCCGGCGACCGCCATCCATGGCGAAGTCCAAGATATGCAGCAAACCGTCGATGCATCCACCGAGTTGAACGAATGCGCCGTAGGACTCGAAGCGAGCCACCCTGCCGGTAATCTTCTGACCCTCCTTGAGGGTGGAGAAGAACTCAGCCTGCCGAGCCGCACGCAGGCTCAGCGAGACCTGGCATTTATCTACGTTAACGGCGAGCACTTTGACATTGACCGCGTCGCCCACGCTCACATGATCCGCCGGGTTGCTGTTACGCGCCCCACCGACTTCTGTGCGGTAGACCAGTCCAGACAGGTCACCGACGTCGACAAGCAC
>CAZISK010001257.1:0-1797 GCA_964541355.1 uncultured Candidatus Obscuribacterales bacterium | reverse complement strand
GTTGTCGCGTCCAATCTCAAATTTTGCTCGGTCGCAAATTTCGCTGAGAGTTACACGGAGACTGTCTATCAGATCGCGAATTTCCAATACACTCTTTTCGACCGAATCTTTTTGCTTTGTTCCACTTGCGGCTAACGCAATGCCCTGAGGTTTTAGGGCATCCTCTAAGATAAACCGTCGGACAGTTACAATCCAATTCGCAAATTCACGTAGCTCATTCCAATTACTGTAAAGAGCCTTCCATTTGTCTCCGAAAAGGTCGTGTCCGAGTCGGTCCTGCTCGAGCACGTGGAGCATAGATTTGCGGCATTGCAACGCGATTTCGATGTCTGAAAGCAAGTGCTCCAGTGAGTTAGGTTTATAGTTCGGGTGGTATCGTTTTTGGAAAAAGATGCGTTCCTTCCAGTAACTCAGAATGAAGTGGCGATACCATTTTGCAGATTTTTCTTTATGAGAGATGAAGAACGGTTCGAAGTCCAACTCTAGAATTTCTTCGCGAAAACAACGAGTCACATCCGAGAGTGTGCCTGAGTAGTGTTGACCACGATCGATCAGAGTGGCAACTTCGGGACTAATCGAATTCCAGCTCGCGTTTAACAAAAGACCTTCGCTCGTGCCCGGTGAACGAACAAGTGATGTGCCGATTTCGCATAAAATCTCCAGTTGAGCAAATGTACTTGGGCAGACTGCGCCTAGTTCCTCAGAAAGCTTTTCGCTCTTACTTTGAAGTTTAGTCAAAAGCGAGTCAGCATTGTTAATCAGCTCATAGAGCTGATCTTGATCTCCCGCCGACAACTTTCTCAGTTCCGAGCCGCGCCATGGATGAGTCTCTATTGGACCGATTTCTGCCACAAGTTTGGCATGGTGCTTGAGCGATCGACAGCTTTCCTCGAGTTCCTCCATCTGACAGTTCGAAATCTCGTCGAAAACGACGTTTACGACGGGAGCCGCTTCTAGAAGGCTTATTTCTCCGATTGCCCTGAATGGCGTAATGTTCAATGTGCCAAAAGGTTGATGCAGCGCTTGAGAGTAATCGTTCAGGAAGGAGCGGAGGAGCGAAAGACGAGTGAGATCGCCGTCCTCTGCATGATCGTGGGGGCGACAGTTATCCAGGGCTCGTTGAAGTTCTTGATAGACTGATTTCTTGCTGGTGCCCTTGCTGTGCAGTTCCAGACAAAAGTCTTTTAAACCCGCAGTTTCCAGGCGATTGTAGACCACTTCGAGCGCGGCAATCTTCTCGCTGACAAATAAGACAGTCTTTCCGTCCGCCAAAAGTTCCGCGATGATATTCGTGATTGTTTGAGACTTCCCTGTTCCGGGCGGTCCCTCGATAACTAAGTTCTTACCGCTCTTGACCGCTACGATAGCCTGCTGTTGCGATGAATCCGCATCGAGAACCTGGAAGGTTGTTTCCGGTTTCAGCACTTGATCCAAGTGTTCGTTGTCGTCGGAATTATCGTCTCTAAACGAATCTGCTTTTCCAGTGCCAAGCGCTTGAATAATCTCGTGCTGCGCGTAAACATCTTCTGCAAGTTCCAATTCTCTGTACATTACAAACTTTTGGAATGCAAAGAAAGACAAGAAAATGTCCTCTGTCACTCTCCAATCTCTCTGTTGCTCAATTGCCTGCTGAAACATGGCAAAATAAGTCATGGGTTGAAAATCTTCGAAACTATCAGGAAGCGGAGGAAGCATAAAGCGATGAGAAGTCCGAAGTTTTTCCAGCAATGCTGGATTCAAAACCGGTTCGTCTTGAGTGGCTTTCAGTGTGAATTTACTTCCTGCCGTGGCACGTTC
>CAZISK010001256.1:0-1797 GCA_964541355.1 uncultured Candidatus Obscuribacterales bacterium | reverse complement strand
ACTATGCCACAAGTAGATCGCAGGCAATCAAAAAACAAGCCGCAAAAAAAATCGTTCAGATTTCTCATTGCACTGATCATAGTGTTTTGCGTTGGATCGATTGCGTGGGGCGTCGCCTCCATACTATTCGACGCGAGTGCATGCACCGCCTACATAGAAGGTCTTAAACTGAAAAGACAGGGTCAGACGGCAGCGGCCTACAAAAAATTTCTCGAAGCGGAGGTCGCGATTCGACAGACTCTCGAGGCTAGAAAGAAGCAAAATGGCTCGCTGGATGCCGATGTCGCCAACGACACGCGAAATCTGGCAAGAGTCCTGCTCGAGCTTGGAAAAACCGACGAATGTTTGAAGGAGTTTTCCAACGCCGAAGAGATGTTCGTACGGATTCATGCCGAATCGAATATCGACTATACCGCAACGTTGCAAGACCATTCAGATGTATTGGTATCACAAAACCGAATTCCGGAAGCAGAGCAACTCATCCAGAAGTCTCTAGCTGTAATCAAAGGCACGCCTGAACCTGACAAAACAGGGCTGGGTTACGGATACCAGAGACTGAGCAATGTATACTCGAAACTAGGACGTGTTGGCGAAGCCAAAGAAGCTATGGAGAAAGCCGAGATTTACCTTAATGGCGGAACTCCAAAGTGATTACATCCACCAGTATCTCCCGGCGCTGTCGCATAACCCAGCAACGTGAATTGTCTTGGCAATGCTCGAACTCATCTGCCAATCATATTCGAAAACGCGATACCGGCAACAGTCATGAGCACAAACAACACAATGCCAACGCGCCAAACTGTGAGCTTAGCGACCCACGCTGCAGGGCGCCCCTCGGATTTCAATCCTACGATCTTGCTCATTATCGGAAAGTAAATAGTGCTGGCACAGCCAAGAGCAAGCGCTGACTCGATCGCAGGGAAAGCTGAGGAATCGAACTCTCCCCAAAGACGATGAATTCCGCTACCAGCAGCTAGAAAGACAAACACGAGCATGAAATGGGAAAAACCAAGAAAAAGGCCAGCAAACCCGCCCTTCCAAAATCTGACAAATATACCCGCCATAGTCCATGGCTTGGCACCACCCATGACGACTGCAATCACTCCACTAAGGATGGCGGGGTACGTCATGAAAAGACTCATGAACTCCTCTCCGAAAACTCCAGCCCAGCCTCTGACGACGGAATCGTATTGCGCCAGAACTAGATAGGCAAGACCGCAAGACATTCCCACTCCAGCACCAAGAATGGTGCGATGCCCTGCACCCTGCCGCCAACCAATCCACAGACTAACCAACAGAATGTAGGTAAAAGCGGTAACCATAGCCATCCCGCTGAACTGATTCGGGGACCATAAATTGGAAGAGGAATAGGCAAATAGACTGGAAGTAGCTCCACAAAGGAAGCCGGCCATCCAATTGCTTTTTCTGGGGAGACTCAACTGACTCATCTCTTCACCTCAGCAATCTGTCGAATAAACCCAGTATAGACGAGCGATAGGGATGTTTGCTTGCCAAACCTTAGAAGCTCGTTAAAACGCGGTTGCCAATTCGTCAGAATTTATCAAAAAAACTGGAGCTACTCGTAACAAAGCAAATCTTCCGGCAAGGAAGATTTGCCCCATGACGCTAGTTGCGGAAACCATGCAACACTTTTGCAATACATCTGACATACAATCGATTCGAATCGATGAGAGGTCAAAACGTGGGGATGATTGCGTGTAGAAATCAGATGGACACATTTGATGCAATGACGGCACGACACGTCGGAATCAGGGTATGCCTCCTAGCGATTAGTCG
>CAZISK010001255.1:0-1801 GCA_964541355.1 uncultured Candidatus Obscuribacterales bacterium | reverse complement strand
ATGCATTGACGCCTTTTACTATATTCTCTCGTATTGACTACACCAGCAGGCAAAGCACCAGATGTGGTGCCTCAACTTCTCGAAGAGAAGTGCCTGCGGTGACAATTTTGAGCGCAACACTAGTTGCTGTTAGCTGTTTTTGGGAACAAAATCAACGCGTCCAGTGCATCGAAGTAGCGCTGGCACGCTTTCTCGTAAGCCGGCAAATCCGAGTGCTTCAACATTACGTATTGAACTTGTGCAACGGACCGGCTTTTTTTGAGCGCCTCCTCTGAGTCACTAATCATGTACTGCAGACCAGCACCATCATGTCCAGTCAATCCTCGCTTAGTCAAAGCCTCACTCAGCTTTCCGGCTGCCCGCTCCATGTTCTTGGCTTCCATTAGAACATCACATGCATTTTGCAAGGCAACACGCTTGACGCTGAGGTTTTGAGCTGCGTTCTCGACCCGTTTGCAGGCCTCAAAGATAGCATCGTTGCCTAGACCTTCCTTACGCACTTTATTGACATAATCGCTAAACGCGGAGACGATGCAAGAACAGCCCATGTCTTCGCATTCGACATCGACAAATTCCGAAACAGACCGATGTGTGACGCATTGGCAACGAGACTTGAGCTTCGTCAATATTTCCTGTTGACGTGTCGCCCCCGGTTTGAGCACGTTCTCGTTGTATAGTTGCAGCGACTTTTCGCAAAGCGCCGTTTGCGCAGCGGCTTTATCAGCAAGCGCTCGCAATTGGTCGTATTCGGAAGACGCTTTACTGGCTTGCTCCCAGGCAGCCTGGGCATCATGAGGAAGTGCTGCTCGGGCAGCTTTGAGCGCTTGCTCCTTGGCAGCGAATCCTTTGCTTGCCTCATCCTGAGCTTGCGATAACGTCGCCCTCGAAGCGGAAAGCTCTTGCAAAATCGGCTGCCCGTGCTCTCGCAACGTATGCTGGCTGATTCGCAAGTATGCGTAACGTTCGACCAGAATCGGTACTGTCTCATCCTCCGTCAGGTTGATCAGATTGGCTTTCTCGCGACAACCAACGCTAGAAACCAACGCGATGGCGATGATTGTTGAGAGGATTTTCTTGGTCATAAACATACTCCTTGTCTTTTCTCTACAAAGCAGTTTCAGAAGCAGGAAAAAACACATTGAAGCCTGAAGCCTCTCCCTGATCCTCCAGCCAGAGCGAGAGACGCGATTGAGCCGTTGTCGAAGTGCTCACATGTTTGAGTGAAACTCCGCAGCTGACTTCGTTGGAATGTCAGTTGCGACAATAGTTTGATAAACACCGTCGAAATCTGGTGCTGTTGCTAGTCCCTACAATCAAAAAGTGAATGAGAATTGTGCATTTATCTTAAAAGGAGCTTATCTTCCAAACAACTCTTCCCCTAATTAAGGCCCCTGACTGTGGAGATCCGCAGTAAGCTTCAGTTTTGCTGCAGAGATCCACCTCCGACAATGCCAGAATCAACCAAGTTGGAATGTGGTTTCCACCACTGCCGGCGAACTATGTCACTCGCATGGGAAAAAGTCTCGATATTGCAAATGGAAAAAATAAAGACCTACAGCTACGATTGGCGGAGTTCACTGAGATTCGATAAAAACTTCCTTGAATTACAGTTTGATGAACCCGCTCTGGAAACACAACGAGAGATGCTTTTGCTTCTCAAGGATTCGCTCCTGTCATTGCAGGAATTTTGGCGACTCCCATCTGTAGAGCTTTCCCTGGGTCGAAACGGTGTCGCTGAATGCAACAATACATATCAACAACATTTGCCTACTACGCCATCTCGTATCGCTTAATAAAGAAG
>CAZISK010001254.1:0-1808 GCA_964541355.1 uncultured Candidatus Obscuribacterales bacterium | reverse complement strand
GGAATGTCCTGAAAGCGGTCGAAGTCCAGCGCCGCCTGGAGGCGCGGGAAGACGGAACCAAAACAATTTGCCTGAAAGGGCTAAGCGCTCAAAGAGATCTAAAAAGGAGCGAAAGACGGATATTCCCTCATGGGTACAAGGAAGGAAACCAAGCCCAGGACAAAAGCCAGCAGATTTCGCCAAGGAGTTGCTCGACGAGCAGTATGGACCAGGTGGCTGGAAACAAGGGGCAGGCACAGAATACAACAGGATCAAGAAATACGCGTCTGAATTAGATTGATAGGAGCATTCATTTGATTGATACAAAATTTTTTCCTATATTGATCCGTTTAGATGGCAAGGATTGGTATCTAATTTGGTATTCCAGTGACGATCAGGACGGTTTCAAACTAAAAACTTCACGAACAATAGCAACATTCTCGACGATTTCATCCTTAGAGTCCTGTGCTGCACTTGAACACTTGCCGCTGGAATCATGCGAACCGGAATTCTTCAACCTGGACGCACTCGAAATTTTGGTCGAAAGCCTAAATGAAAGCCAGAGCTGTCAATCCCTTCTCGACGCATGGAATCTGCTGAATGATGCACGCTCTTCGATTCGTGGAAAAACTGTCAGAGTGGACAAGAAACACAAATCGCTTTACCAGAAGTTGTTTTGGAGCTGCAATCTACCATCTATGACTCCGGAGGGCGAAGCATTCGAACCTGAGTGGTCTACTATGGAGCGGCATTCTCTCCGTGCGATACTCGACAATGGCCTTCAGTTTTTGAGAAAACATCTTCAACTGATTGCCATCGAATGAACCCGTTTGGTTCAGCCGGCATGAAGGAAGGGGGTCAACTCCGACATGCACTTGTCGTGGAACACAACCCACAACGACCGATCTTTCCGATAGCGCAAAATCGGTTCGAGTTGAGCTGTTATTTGTTGACCAAAGCCAATAAAGTAATCGTTTCAAAAACCTTAGTCTTTTGGAAAGATGTCACCGATCGCTGGCGACATGATGCAAGCAATGGACAGGTGACGGAGACAAACGCAGACTTCTTCACCTCAGTTCTTAATCCGGCATCATTGCTAGTGTCACCTCGTATCCGGTGGCTCGGCAGGTGAAATCCGAACTGGAATCGATCGGAACATGAAAGGATTCGGCTCAAGGTGTGCCTTGAAATCGTGACATAGTCAGTGTTTATGGGTATGGCTCTGACTGTTGCGTCCCATTTTTGAAACCCCGATGTATGATGATTGAAAGACAAGGAACTGAATGACTTCGCGATATCAATCGTTATTGAGGTCGAAATTCTGTCTACATAATTCCTACATACTGGGGTGCCTTAAGGATGAGCCACACAAGCAGAATTACAGAAAGTCTAATAGGTGATATCAGGAAGCCTGACCGCGGTCAGAAATTTTTCCGCGATAGCGATTTAAAGGGATTCGGATTGAGAGTAACTCCCCGCTGCATCTCTTACATCGTTGAATGCCGCGTGGACGGGAAGACTCGAAGAGTGACTATCGGAAATCACGACGAGCTTAGTGCTCAGCAAGCTCGGAAGGAAGCAAAAAGGTTTCTCGCGGAGATGGCCGAGAACAAGCTCCCAACAGCAGAATCGAATGCGATTACACTCCGTGAGGTTGCCGACGACTAAGTTCGCAAAGTGAAACCGAACGCAGATGGAATGACTGGATAAGTTGGAATTCCGAGTCCTGCATCGACTACTCCCATGCAACCTGTCCGCGAGACCCGGAATTCCGAATCTTCCTTCGGCGATGTCCGGTCTGATGTAATGCATATCACTAGGATAAAGAC
>CAZISK010001253.1:0-1810 GCA_964541355.1 uncultured Candidatus Obscuribacterales bacterium | reverse complement strand
TCATTTTTTTGTTGCCGTAGCCTGGTTCAGTCTGTCGCCAGATTTGTATTATCTGTTCCCTCAACTGCGTCTCCTCGTTTATCAATTGGCAGCACATTGTTGGAGAGAACTCGCCTCATCGTCCTTTGTGCGCGGACTGAAACATAGGGATTGTCGTCATGAGTCAGTTTTTCTAAGATGCTGAAGCTCAATCTGTGGTTTTCCGCCAGGGCATATCGTACCTCAGGCGATTGATCATCGCTCAGGTAAAGAAGTATCGCTTCAGTACAGTTTCTGTGGTCTGCAATAGCTTCGCGTACTTCAGTGAACTGGCTGTGCACTAGCTCCGTCAAAATTTCCGGAGTAGCAGCTGGGGACTCGACAATCATCAATTGCCTGCGCATAATTGCGTTGACCTCCAATGGATCTCCGGTTCCTGCGATCATAAGAGCTTTGACCTCGTCTAGACTAAATGGTGATGGTTCCGCCGTTGCCAGTGGCTGATGAGCAGCCGATTTGCGGTTATTCGAAAAAGTCGCTATCTCCTTAAGAGTGTCGTTGTTGTCGTTGTAGTGTTCAACCAGTTGTATGAGTGCCTTGACCGTGCTGACACTCAGGTCGAGAGAGCTCCAACTCCCAGTGTCTGAAACCACGCCTTCGACATCATCAGATTCCTTTTTGTTCGATATCGAAGCCGAACTCGGAAAGCTTCTTTTCTCGAGGCTGTTTTCAAGGTTATGCCCACGAAAGCACCGCTCATATCTGCCAGTGGCGGTGTTTTGACGATCTTGTCGTTTCTTCCCTGTGTTGATAGGCAGTCTGACAAATCTGACAGTGATTTTCATGGTAGGAAGCACTCACGCGTCCTGCTCGTACCAGTAGCGCAGCTGGAGCGACGTCGCTCAGGCACTTGGCTACAAAAGCTCGAAGGCCGCAGCCAACGTTGCTGATTGTACCTTCGACAAGATTCTGACGGAGGAGGACCGCAAGCGTCTCCCCGACAACGGAATGAAAAAACGAGATCTGGCGCTGGATGTCTGGCGCGCGCGTTATCGGAGCTAGGCGGTTAGTTATTCCAGTACTCGGATAGTTCCGCGATTTCCGTCCACTTCCACCATGGTGCCGTCCTTCCAAGTATTGGTGGCGCCAGTGACACCGCCTACGCAAGGCAATCCATACTCGCGCGCGACGAGAGCGCCGTGCTGGAGCAGCCCCCCGACTTCGAGAATGACGGCGGCTGCGTTGACAAAAAGCGGTGTCCAGCCTGGGTCAGTTGCTCTAGCTACGAGAATGTCGCCGTAGTTGAGCGGCTTTTCGTCAGGCGCATTGAGAACTTTAATCGGTCCTCGGGCAACACCGGAAGAGATAGGTGTTCCAACGACCTGCCCGTCTTGGGAAACTATCGCTTTCGCACGAACTATGCGACCCCGTGAATCGATTAGCGGTGGCAATTGCGGAACCTTCGCCAGCTTGTCCGCATGAACGCGATTGTGCTCACCGAGTTCGACTAGATCGACCTTCTTGTTAGGCACTCTCTTCTCGAAGTCATCCAGAGTAAGATCAAATACCTGATCGACCTTGTCCAGTCTTCCTTGGGCGACCAGCTTGTTAGCTTCCTCGACAAGTTTGGTTCTTATCGCATCGATTGCGTAAATGATGCAGTATTTGTGCGTCTCCCGATAGCCTCCGAAGGTCAACCAGGTGCGATAGAGGAATTTGAATCGTCTCAATCGCTTCGCATCGGTTTTAGTTAGATAATCGCAGATGTCCTGATAAGCCTGCTCTCGCAACTTTCTATTGTTCTCGTAGCGAAGCTGCGGGTTGTTCGTTT
>CAZISK010001252.1:0-1819 GCA_964541355.1 uncultured Candidatus Obscuribacterales bacterium | reverse complement strand
CAGGTACTCGCCTTTCTCCTCGCGCCTCCACCAGTTCCCGGTTCGAAAGAAGGTTGATAGATCGGTCATGTGGTAGTCATAGGTCACAGCTCGAATATATTTTGGCGGCGTGGACTCGAACGGGCTTTTCTCTATCAACGCGATTGCCGCAGGAGAGTTGGTAAGAAGCAGGTCGCAAAACCTTATAAACCAGAGATTCTCATTAACGCTTCCAAGGGCCGCGAACCACATCTGCCAGTCGAGGCGCGGTTGGTGCGGCGCCACAATCGGCGGCGCGCGATCAAGCGCACCGGGCTTGTAGCGAAATTCATACTCTTTCCAGACTTTACCGTCCATGCTACCTTCTACTGAAATCTCCAATCGACTTGTCGTCATTACGGCAAACAATCCATAGTTGTTGACGATGTGCCACGGTGCCGCCAGACCAGCCACTATAGCTAGTGGCTCGAGCTCGACACGGCCGATACTAGGTAAGCCTCTAACCGCGCTAAGACTGACTATCAAAATTGCTACCGAGGCAGCAACACCCTTGCTCAGCCGCGCGGTAAAACGAGACTGATGAAGCCCGGCAGTAGCGCTTGGAGTAAAGCTTGATTCGACGGAGTCGCCCTTCCTTCTGCCAAGAATTCTAAGAACAGCACCTGCTGCGGCACGAACCATGCCGTCATCGAACAGCAAGAAGCACAGTGCGATTGTCAGAAGATTGAAAAAACAATAATTGCCCGTCAGCAAAATCAGTAATTGCAGAAAGATCAAAAAACATCCGGCCAGACCGCGCACCATCCGCGGTGCCATAATCAAAAACGGAACGAAAATCTCTATTGCAAAAACGGCCACAGTCGACGCCATCAGAAGTCCATCAGGTAACTGCTGTACGAGCCAGCCTCCGGGAGTCGGTAAGGGTTGCGTCTCAAAATGATATGTCATGGCAGTAAGATCTCGCCAGGTCGAATCTCCACTTTCCAGTTTCACCACTCCCGACTGAAACATCAGTCGGAATAAAAGCCAGCGATAGAGCCAGAGTATAATCATTGAAGGCTCGTAGCAGTCTGCCAGCCGCTGAAATGCTTTGGGTCTGGAGTTGAGGTAATCAAACGCTCTCCAGGACGCGAAAAATATTGATAGGAAGCCTGTTTCCATTAGGAGTATGTCCCATTGGAAAGACATGAACTCCTGCCCGACTGTGATGATGGAAAGATAGCACAACCACGATACAAACAGCGAAGGTCCGCACAGCACGCCCAAAAGCGCGAGCGAAGCAGCTATGATTCCGACTATCGGTACCAGGCTCAAGCATGCGTCGGACGAGTCGAACCAGAACACTGTTGGATAACTCAAAATTACAGGAAGCATCGGTTCGCCGCCTGCCGATCCAAGCAGTTTGGCCACCGGAGAAATCCCTTGCTGACCATACAGCGATAACATCTGACTGTTTATCGATAAAAACGCCAATAGATAAATCAAAGCAATCGTACGAATAAATATGGCACGAAGCAATTTGTACTGACCAGCTCCCACGGCACCGGCACGCGTTTCATCGCTCTTAAGAAGCGCATCCATAGGTCTTAAACAGCGACTGTGTCACCGTGCTTCCGCCCCCGCCGCAGCCGACCGACTAGCAAAGCGAACTTACGAAACAGTGACAGTGAGGTGAAACACGCGACCGCACAAAAACTTCCCATATCAACGAAGGCCACCGATATAGTATACGCTCGGTCGAGAGGACTAACTATTTCATTAGGAAGCGTATCCAGGTGGTTGATTCCCAGAATCGAAAAAGCAATTCCGCCCAGAACAAACGGAATCAAGATCATATACA
>CAZISK010001251.1:0-1822 GCA_964541355.1 uncultured Candidatus Obscuribacterales bacterium | reverse complement strand
CTGTGCATGAATCAAACCTCTGGGTTTCCCCTCAAAGACTCGGAAAGCATGACGCCTGCTATCGAGCTATCCACAGTCCACGAGCGGTTAACTCACGTATAATCTAAATTTCCACTTACAGAATCAACTCCACTGTATTTCGCGATATTGATGAAAAAACATCGTTTCACAATCGAGGCTCCAACAATTGTTTCGCTGGAAACACCTGTTCTTGCTGCTGTGATCTTTACATTCATCGCGGTATCAATTGTGGTGCCGTGTAATCACGAGTCGAATGCTGACGCCAGTCTCAAATACAGTTCTGCTGGGAGCTTTGGATATTTGATCCACTACTATTACCCAATCGCACTAACCTATTTGTGTATGATCTCAGTTTACATTCCTAACAGACAAAGCTGCTGAACTCCTGATATGCCCTTTATCTCAGGAGTTCTTCCAAGCTTAAGACAGAAATGATTTTTCTTGGACATCGTTGAGTTTTCAGGCATTGTCAAGATATTCAATTTTGCTTTTCCAGAAATCAGGATACGCGACACCTAACAGTTCAACAGCACCTTCAACCGAACAGTCGCTCATGTCGGCAGCGCAGGAAGCGCGCCGTCCGGTTGCAGCGTGCGAGTATGGAATGAAATCCATCGCTGACTTGTTGATGCCGAAACGGATGTGTCCAGATTCTGGGAGGTTCAACCCTTTCCGTGGAGACGCTTTATGCGCAAGATTCTGTCTCTGGTGTTCTGTCTCGCCCTGCTCGTCGCCGGGTATGCTCGAGCGGACGATGACCCGAAACCCGCGCCCACGCCCAAGCCCCAACCGCCCGCGGCGCAGTTGGACGCAACCTACAAGCAGATCAACCAGTTCGTCACCAAGAGCTACATCGGCAAGCTTCCGAACGACTGGAACACCTGGTCCAACCGCTTCGACAGCAAGCTGGACTCCTATGGCGCACTGAAGGCAGTCACCGCTGCGATGCTGTCTGACCCATCGGACCTTCAACTTCAGCTCCTCGGGTTCGAGAAGACCGAGAAGCACTTCGCCCGACTCGCCGGCGGATACGTCGGGCTGGGTATCGCCTTCAAGTTCGACGTCCGGCTTCAGAAGGGATTCAACATCAGCGAAGTCATCAAAGATAGCCCGGCCGACAAAGCCAAGGTCACACGGGGCACCATCGTCGCGATTGATGGCCAGCGTCTCCACGACATGCAACTCGTGAGCGCCGTGAAGCTGCTGACTTCACCAAGCACCGAGCGAACGCTCGTCATCGCCTCGGGCGACGTGGAGAAAGAGGTGCTGATCACGCGCAAGCACGGCGAGAAGATGGGCATCGCCTTCCAACGTGAGAAGACCGTGATGAACGTGACGGTCGATCGGGTGCTGCCCAACAGCCCCGCCGAGAAGGCTGGAGTCAAGGCCGGCGACAAGGTCACCCACGTCAACAAGAACTCAATCGACAACGCTGACCAGGACTGGTTCATCAGTCAGGCCACATACGGTCGAAACGACACCGTGATCTCGATCACCGTGGCTCGTGAGGATGGGGAGAAGTTGTTCGAGATGCCTCGTAGCATCGTCGAGAGGGTCGAAGACGGCTTCGACTTCACTCCAGCCGCTGCCGGGAGCAAGACCACGATTCGGCTGACGAATCTCGACTGGGCCAAGATCATTCAGCTGCTCGACGACCGCGTCGCGGAGCTGAATAAGGCGAGTGAGTTCGTCATCGACCTGCGCGGAGCATCCGGCGACGATCCCGAACTGGCCGCCCGCATCGCAGCCCGCTTCATCAGCAAGAGCGATGACCTGATCACCTACATCGAGCGCCGCGACG
>CAZISK010001250.1:0-1826 GCA_964541355.1 uncultured Candidatus Obscuribacterales bacterium | reverse complement strand
TACGGGTCCGTACACGGCGGTTCGGCGGAAGCTTATCTACACTCTAGAGTGGGTATTCCGAGCGAGGCAAAAAGTTTATTAGGGAGTGCGATGCTTAAGGCGGGGCTATAGCTAAGATGCCAAGCGCCGTGCGGGCTCCCTACTGTTTGAGCAGCGAGATCCCCACTGACACCACGCTTGGTTAACTCAGCGAACCGCCGGCTGGACAGTCGCCACTGTTTCCAGAGGAGGCTGCGGAGCCGCCGCCGTATCCACCGATCCAATTCAGCCAGAACTGATGGAGTCTCACAGAAACCGAAGTATCCTCGCCACCCGGTAAGGTAGCGTTGGAGTTGTTCAGCAACCTGTGTTAGGCTCCGCCCCTTTGTTTTCCGCGTCAGTTCTCTGACTTTCTTTTTCATCCGCGAGAGTGCTTGCGGCGCTATCCTGCGCTTTGGCACTTTCCCGTACGTGAAGGTAAAGCCAAGGAACTTTCGCTTCTGCGGACGATCAACTGCGCTTTTGTCAGCGTTCACTTTCAGTTTTAGCTTACGTGTCAGAAACCTTGTGATGCCGTGCATCACTCGCTTTCCTGCTCGTTCGCTTGCTACGTAGATGTTGCTATCATCAGCGTATCTTACGAACTTGTGCCCACGTCGCTCCAGCTCTTTATCGAGCACATCCAGCATTACATTACTGAGTAGTGGCGATAGCGGACCGCCTTGAGGCGTGCCTTCATCCCGTGCCTGCACTAGTCCATCAGCCATTATTCCGGCGTTTAGATATGCGCGAATCGTTTTCAGAATACGCTTATCATTCGTCCGTTTGGCGATTAGACCCATCAATACATCGTGGTTGACCTTGTCGAAGAACTTCTCCAGGTCAATATCCACGACGAAACGCAATCCGCTGCCTACATACTTCTGCGCTTGCTGAACTGCCTGATGTGCTGACCGTCCCGGTCGGAAACCGAAACTGAAGCTTGAGAATGCTTCGTCCCAGTATCTTTGCAGAACTTGCAGCATCGCCTGCTGGATGAAACGGTCCAGTGCTGTTGGGATGCCCAATTGTCGCACCCCTCCACCTGGCTTTGGTATATCCACGCGTTTCACCGCATTTGGTGCATATGTTCCGCTCAGAAGCTCTTGACGAATTGTCGTCCAGTGCTGCCGGAGATGTTCCGGGAGTTTGTCGACTGTCATACCGTCAACTCCTGGTGCTCCTTTGTTCTGTAGCACTTTCTTCAGTGCTCTTTTTGCGTTTTCGCTTCGTACTACCTCCTCCATCAGTATCGACATGCTTGGGATTTCGGATTCCTTCGTCGCATGGTGCGGTTCCGACCCTTTGGCGTCGAGCGTCGCGGCTTCACCGTCTCGCTTTCCAGCTAAGGCCTCGTTCAGGATTTTCTGCCGTTTGCTGCTCATGAACTAGGGTCCTACTATCCCTTCCATTAAGCCCTTTCGGGCACCGTTTGGACCTTCAGCTTTCGCCTACTACGTCCGCTGCTGACTTCTGCATTGCGATCGGATTTCTCGCGATTTCTCAGTCCTGATTCCAGGACACAATGCAGATCTCCCAGGGTAAGTTCGATCTCCTTCGTCACATCCTCGCCGGATCTACAACCCCAGTCCTTGATGACTATGCGCTTCGCAATCATTGGCTTGCTCGCGCGACTGGGTATGCCTCAGTATCCGATTCCTGTTCGTCGAGTCGTGACTTTGCACCACGCTTCCTTCAGACATTGCCTCACGACTTTGCCCTTGCGCGTTGCTAACACTTCACCGTCATCAGGTTGTGTAAAGGACTTTCACCTCCTAGATATCGAACATGCCTGGCACACCAAAAAA
>CAZISK010001249.1:0-1830 GCA_964541355.1 uncultured Candidatus Obscuribacterales bacterium | reverse complement strand
AAACGACGCACCACTGGGAGCGCCGGCGTCTCGCCGGCATATAAAAGCCCTGATCAGCGCAGCTACTCAACGCGGAGGAAGCTCACTCGCTGAGGAATCTCATTGCGGAGGTGCGGTTCTGAAAAACCTCGTCGCTCATGAGAGTTTTCTAAATTCAACCGATCTCAGGCATTGTCAAATAAATTGCGCTCGTCGCGCGATAAAATCATATCTCGGCTTGGAACGGGGATGGTCACATGAAGAGAAGGACGTTTTTAAAAGGCGCACTGGCGATGACGGCTTTGAGCGGGAAGTCTCTGGTCAATCCCATGCCGGCGCGATCGGAGGCGACCTCCATCGGTCCTTTGCTCGCTGCCTGGACCGGTGACCACGGTGGTATTGCCCGATTTGACCTCGTCAAAATAACTGATTTTAAGCCGTCTTTGCTCAAAGGCATGGATTTGAAGCGGGTTGAGATCAAGGCGATTACGGATCAGAAAGATGCGCCAACCTTTGCCAACAGCATCGTCATGCTGGAAGATGCCGGTCGTCCACTCAACCGCGCCAATCGCTATTTCGACATATATGCGTCGACCATGAACGACAAGCAGATGCAAAAGATCGAAAGCGAGATGAAACCATTGCTTGCTCAGTTCGAGGACGAGATTATTCAAAATGACGCTCTCTTCAAACGCATAAAAACGGTCTACGAAGGTCGACAGGATGCTGGTTTGACAGACGAGCAAAAACGGCTGGTCGAGGTTTATTACAATCAGTTCGCTCGTATGGGTGCCGGTCTGGACGAAAAGAGGAAAGCGCGAATTCGAGAGATCACCAAGCGGCTGTCATCCTTGTTTACCAACTTCCGCCACAATCAGCTCGCTGATGAAGAGGAAAATTTTCTGGTAATCGAAAATCCCGCGGATCTTGATGGACTGTCCGAGAGCCTGCGTGCTGGAGCGGCTCAAGAAGCGGAGACCAGAGGGAAAAAAGGCAAATGGCTTATCTCGAATACTCGATCGGCCATGGAGCCATTCATCACATTCGTCAATAGTAGAGAGCTCAGGGAGAAGGGCTGGCGCATGTTTACGCGACGTGGCGATAACAACGATTCACATGACAATAAATCGACAATCAGCGAAATATTAAAACTTCGTTCTGAAAGGGCTCTGCTTTTCGGTTTTACAACCCACGCACACTGGGTTTTAGACGACAATATGGCTAAAACACCTGATGCGGCGATGAAGCTTATGATGCGTGTTTGGAAGGCCGCAGTTGCACGGGCACGCGAAGAGATAGCCGACATGCAGGCCATTGCCGATGCGGAGAAGAGCGGCATAAAGATTGAACCCTGGGACTATCGCTACTATGCCGAGAAGGTGAGAAAGGCGAAGTACGATATCGACCAGAATGAAGTGAAGCAGTATCTACAGCTAGACAAGATTCGCGATGGTATGTTCTGGGCAGCAAAGCAGGTATTCGGCATCGAAATGGTTAAGGTCGACGGTCTGCCTGTCGTTCATCCCGATGTCACCGTCTATGAGGTTCGTCGCGGCAACAAGCAAATAGGTCTCTGGTACTTTGATCCATATGCCAGGGTCGGCAAGAACTCGGGCGCATGGATGAGCGAATATCGCACTCAGGAGAAGTTCAAAGGTAGTATTACGCCGATCGTCTCCAACAACTCCAACTTTGTCAAAGGCAAGCCTGGCGAGCCCGTGTTGATTTCGTGGGATGATGCCACCACAATGTTTCACGAATTTGGACATGCATTGCACGGACTTCTCTCTAACGTAACCTACCCGACTCTCGCCGGCACGAATACCAAGCGCGACTTCGTCGAGTTCCCGA
>CAZISK010001248.1:0-1832 GCA_964541355.1 uncultured Candidatus Obscuribacterales bacterium | reverse complement strand
TTGCCATAGTCGGGTACTACTTTTCGAAAGAAGCTGCTCAGCCGATATTCGACTCCTACGAGCTCTTAAGACAGTTTTCCACCGACGTGGCACACGAGCTTAATACACCAATCAGTACCGTACGAGCAACCGCGGAGAACATGAGCGAGGAGCTCAACGATCCAGATGCGCTCAAAGGTCGACTGGAAGTAATCAACAGAGCGGTCGAGCGCATGAATGTAATCGTCAAAGACCTAATGCTCCTCACTCGCCTTGGTATGGAATCGGAAAAACCGACGAAGGAGTACGAGCAGATTGCTGTAGCAAAACTTGTCGAGCACGTCGTCGCCGAGTTTACAGATCGATTCAAACAAAAGTCAATTTCGTTGACCTGCAATATTGAAGGCGACCCGGTCGTGCTGGGCTTCAAGGATCCGCTTCACCGCATGATCGCCAACCTTCTGGAAAATGCGCTGAGATACACCGACTCCGGTGGCAAAGTCGCCGTCTTTTTGAGTTCGAGTAACCAGACTACGACCATCGTCGTATCCGACACGGGAATAGGCATTCCAGAGGAAAGCATTGGGAAGATTTTCGATCGCTTTTACAGAGTCGATAAAGCCAGATCACGTGACATGGGCGGAAGCGGTCTCGGTCTGTCCATCGTCAAGGCGATCACCACCATGCATGGAGCCGAGATCACGGTCGACAGCACCGTCGGAAAAGGCACGGCCTTCGAAGTTACCATCCCGCTTTATAAGGGCTAAACTCCAGGATCGGTAACCGGTTTGTCTATCCGTTTGGCATAGACTAAATCCCATACGAAGATGACGCCGTCACCTTCTCTGCCGGTACCAACAGCATCGTTGATCAATTTCACAACCCGCATGGCTTGATCGTCTTCGATGGCAATTTCGATTTTAATCCGTTCCGTTAGAAATCCGACCAACTCGACATCAGATTCAAGCTGTTCTCGACCAAAACCTTGCGCCTTCATAACGGTTACGCCGGGCACATTTCCCCGTCTCAATGCAGTGGTCAGACGCGGCAAATATTTTGGTCTGATGACGGCCGAAATCAGTTTCATCTTTCAAGTCGGGAAGGAATCGAGACAAAGGTAACCTATTTGCAAGATTATTGTCTCAAAGAACTCTAAAGCCGGTGACTGCTTCTCAGTCCCGGCTTTATTAGTCACTTTGCCAATCGTCAGCCTTTCGCCAACCCTGCTTATGCAGCCTGGGGTCGCTTCGGATGCCAGTTCAATTCACAGATACCGTTTTTGCATGTAGCCATCGGCTCTTCATTTGATTCGGTCTTAGTCTCTTGCATTTCAATCTTTTTCAGCGAGGATTGTTGAACGGATTCAGTAGAGAAATCGGTATTCATAATGGTTTCCTCAAAAAAAAACTTGCATTAGCAACCTCATGCCAAAATGATAATGAATTAACGCCGATTGGCCGATTGGTGGAACTACGATGCCATACGTACTCTTCCCACAAAAAACTGTGCAGATCTGCAGGGGAAACACGTGATGTTGATGGTAAATCCGTAAGCGCTCGATTCCAATCTGAAAGCTTCGACACTATGACGGCGTGACGGGAAGCATACTGTGGGACGCTCGCCTGTTGATCGAACTGAGAGAAGCGATCGAAAATCCGGATGATTGGAGCACAACCAGCTCGGATCAAAATAGTTCCACCAACCAATGTTGACTTGTTAACCTTCCGGACAGCCTAACGTGTGTACAGGCGACGTTGACTGCGCAAAACCGTGCACATTCGACGCTCTTGATAAGAGTAAGAGAGATTCAAGGTCCTAAACGACCAGTCGGTTGTCGCTAGCCGATGTCGGTT
>CAZISK010001247.1:0-1842 GCA_964541355.1 uncultured Candidatus Obscuribacterales bacterium | reverse complement strand
GGCGCTGGCCACGGAGCTGATCGAGTTCTGCGGCGCGCATCTCTCCCACCAGAATGACGTCTGGATCTTCACGCAATGCGGCTCTCAGGGCGTTGGCGAAACTTCGCGTATCACTGCCGAGCTCTCGTTGTGAGATAACCGACATTTTGTCGTTATGAAGATACTCAATCGGATCTTCAATGGTAAGAATGTGCAGAGCTCGTGTGTCGTTGATGTAGTCGATCATCGAGGCCAGCGTAGTCGACTTTCCCGATCCGGTAGGACCGGTTACCAGAATCAAACCTCGAGGCTTGTCGGTCAGCGCCTGGCACATCTCGGGCAAGCCCAGCTCCGCCAATCCTGGAATCGTGGTCGACACGATTCGAAATGCAGCGGCTAAAGAACCACGATCGCGATAGATGTTGGCACGGAATCTTCCCAGGCCGGCGACGCCGAAGCTGAAGTCGACCTCGTAAAGATTGGCGAGCTTCTCCTTCTGCTCGTTATTGATGATTGAAAAAATCAACTCTTCAACGTCTTTGTTGGATAGGGGCGGCAAGCGGGTGCGTTCAAGCCGTCCGGAGACCCTTATTATCGGTGGTTGCCCGGGTTTTATATGCAGATCGGATGCGGCTCTATCGAGAACAAGCTGCATGAGCTCTTGCAACTCAATGTTCATGCCTGGTTAGCTCCTTTCAGTGGGCTCTATCGACGGTTATAGATCAGTTCTTGCGCGTGTTGCTGGATTTTACCGGTTGCTCGCGTTTGCCGTTTTGACCTTTTGCATTCAGGCAATATGGACATTCGTGCCAGTCGCCGAAGATCTCTGCGTTGCAGGCCTGGCAGCAGGTTTCGTGAGCTTCTTCCACTCTGGTAATGCCGCACTTTGGACAGCTCGACCAGTCTTCGTGTTGAAGCGTTCCGCATCGTCGGCAGGAAGTCTTGAGCTCATGCTGGCAGAACGGGCATTTGATGAAATCGTCGCTAATCGGATTTCTGCATTTCGTGCAGAGCTTGTCCTCACCGGACGTATCGGCGAGCGTAACTCGTACTACTTCGTCGGTGGTGGTCAGTCCTTGACCGACCAGTCGAATACTGTAGTCTTTCAGTGGTATCATCCCTGATTGCTTTGCCGCCAGCCTTACCATCGCAGTTGTGGACCCCTTGCAGACCAGGTCTCGGATCTCATCGTTCATGCGCATGACTTCAAACACACCGATCCGGTTCTTGTAGCCGGTCATGTTACAGGTGTCGCATCCGGTTCCTCGTCTGAAGATCGGCATTCCGTCAAATCCTAAGCGGAGCTTGTAGTACAGAATTGTTGATTCTGCCAGGCGCTCCTGAGTCTTATCGAGCAACCCCAGGTAACGCAGGGCGCTCAAATCCGGTGTGTATTCCACGGCACAGTCTTCGCAGATCCTCCGCACGAGCCGCTGCGCGATTACACCAACCGTGGCGGATGCCACCAGATATGGGTCCACCTCCATCTCCGAAAGTCTGGTGATCGCTCCTGGAGCATCGTTGGTGTGAAGGGTGGTGAATACCAGGTGTCCAGTGAGAGCCGCTTCTACTGCGATCTTCGCGGTTTCTCTGTCGCGAGTCTCCCCAACCAGCACGATGTCTGGGTCTTGTCGCAAGAAGTGTCTCAAAATCCTGGCGAAGTCCAGACCTTTTTCGCGCAGCACCTGTACCTGCGTGATTCCTGCCATCTCGTATTCAATTGGGTCTTCTGCCGTGCAGATATTGACTTCGGAGGTATTGCGTTCGGAAAGCGCAGCGTAGAGCGTCGTCGTTTTTCCGGATCCGGTCGGTCCGGTCACAAAAATGATTCCGTAAGGCTTCTGAATCATGTCCCGGATCAAC
>CAZISK010001246.1:0-1847 GCA_964541355.1 uncultured Candidatus Obscuribacterales bacterium | reverse complement strand
GGCGCCAATCGAAGTGATCCTGGTGGCACACCAAAGCCCCGAATCGCGAAGTGCGTCGTCTGGGATCTAGACAACACGCTGTGGCACGGCACACTCATTGAAGACGGGCTTGATGGACTACGCTTGCGGGAAGGCATTCCGGAGCTTGTCAAGGAACTCGATCGTCGCGGTGTTCTTCAGAGTATCGCCAGCAAGAACAGTGAAGAGGATGCCTTACGGGCTCTTGATCATTTTGGACTTCGTGAGTATTTCTTGTATCCCCAAATCAGTTGGTCACCCAAGAGCCAGTCAATTCAGCAAATTCGAGAGTTTCTGAATATCGGGCTCGACACCTTCTTCTTTGTGGACGATCAGCCCTTCGAACGGGCGGAAGTATCAAGCGCCCTGCCAACACTCACGGTCGTCGACGAGATCGACGGCAAGAATCTCCTGAACCGGCCGGAATTCAATCTACCTGTTACCGCCGAAAGCTCCCAGCGCCGTCGCTTTTACCAGGAACAGATCGAGCGAGACAGACAGCAACTCACATTCGCCGGCGACTATGAGAACTTCTTGCGCTCCAGTGAAATGCGACTGCTGCTTCTGCCATTGACGCCAGATTACCTCGAGCGTTCATTTGAACTGACCCAGCGGACCAACCAGATGAATTTTGCCGGCGGCCGCTACACACGAGAATCGCTGTCAGGAATGGCTGCCGATCCGCATTTGCGCTGCTACGTCATGTCGTGTCAAGACCGCTTCGGCGACTATGGTGTCGTCGGATTCGCGATCTTGGACCTGACCGCTGCCTGCATTGTCGACATGATGTTCTCGTGCAGGGTTCAGGCCAAGCGCGTTGAGCACGCGTTCCTTATCCACATCCATTCGATCCTTCGGAATACTGGAGAAGCGGCATTGCGCGTACGATATCGTCAGACTCCAAAGAATACCCCTGTCGGCAAGGTCTTCGACGATCTGGGATTTCAGACGGAAGCGACAAACTCGGAAGTGCGATTTCTCGCTACTGGTCAGTCGGTTACCCAAAGCATTGTGCTCGTTGAGGACAAGACATGACGCCTCCGGTGGCCACAACGGGCGCCTTCACGGAACGTCTTGTCGGCGCCGCTAGACGCAGAGTGGCGAGGCTGTTTCCGGCTCGCCGCTATACGATGCGCAACCCTCGCCCGCTTTTGTCCATTTGCTTTGATGACGTTCCGGCGTCGGCCTGCACAACGGGTGCAGCAATTCTAGAAGCAGCCGGTCTGCGAGGCACCTTCTACGTCTGCCTCGGTCTTTCCAGACTTGCCGAGTCCAGCAAGGACATTCACTCCAGGGACGATTTGGTCCGGCTTCATCTTTCTGGGCACGAGCTTGGCAGTCACGGATACTCGCATCTCAACTACGAGTCTTCTTCGCCTCAAGACATCGCAAACGACATTAGACTAAACGACGAAGCCATCCAATTAGTTGTTCCAAATTACCGATTCTCCAGTTTTGCATTTCCGTATGGAGGTGTCAGCCCTTCTGCTAAGCGCGAAGTCGCCAAAAGATTTCATTGTATGCGTGGAATTCACGGCAATATCAATCGAAACATCATGGATGTTTGCTTGCTTAAGGCGCGCGAGCTATATCAGTCACGAATAACGCGACCGCAGATTGATTTGGCACTTCATCAAACTGTAGAGAACAATGGTTGGCTCATCTTCTTTACGCATGATGTTTGCGAATCACCAACAGAAGTAGGCTGCACGCCGGCGCTATTGCGCTATGTATTGGAGCGCGCCCTCCAGCTTGGAATCGAAGTACTTCCGATTAAGCATGCGCTTGCAAAGGCGAGCTTTCGACCCACATGAGAATCTTGTCTGGCG
>CAZISK010001245.1:0-1849 GCA_964541355.1 uncultured Candidatus Obscuribacterales bacterium | reverse complement strand
AGTGGCGCTCCGGTCAGTCAGAATCCGGTTGTTGTTGTTGTTGTTGTTGTTGTTGTTGTTGACTATACTGAGCCTGAGTCAAATTCGACTACTTGTCAGACGGCGGGGTATATTGCGAAGAGCCTCGACGAACTACTTCTTGACTGATGGACCTTCAAGACAACCCCTCTTCCACTTCGCCTGATGAGCGTGTCCCGCTATTAGCTCCGAGCCAAGTTGCCTTCAAGGTCTTTCGAATAATCGAAAGTATTGGCTCAGGGGGAAAAGGCGAAGTCTATAAAGCTGAGCATATCCTGCTAAACAAGACAGTTGCACTCAAAGTATTGAGTGGTACGACTCGAGAGTATATCGATATCATTCGTTTTCAAAATGAGGCCAGAGCGCTAAGCCGAATGGCTCATCCCAATATTGCCTCGCTATATGATTTCGGCGTCGGCGAAAATGGCATGGCATATCTTGCCATGGAGTTCGTCGAAGGGCTTGCTTTGGACCGTGCCGTCGAACTGAATGGTCCGCTCGGCCTCGCTGTCTATTGCGACGTCTTCGCCCAGATCTTGGATGCTCTCGACTATTTGCATGGAAAAGGAGTGATTCATAGAGACATTAAGCCGAGCAACATCATTCTTGCCTCCGAAGATTCGACCGTTCGGGCCGTAATAGTCGACTTTGGTCTGGCAATTTTCGAAGGAGATAAGACGGGACGAGTCACAGAAGCCGGCACGATGCTGGGAAGCCCGCTGTACATGAGTCCTGAACAGGTTGAATCAAAGGATGTCAACGCCCAGTCCGACATTTACTCACTCTCTTGCGTTATGTTTTTCGCTCTCACCGGCCGGTCGCCATTCATTTCGGACAATCTTTTCGAGTTAGTGTCCATGCACCGCTCCGCCAGTCCTCCTATAGAGATGCTCACCGCCATTGGTGGCATTCCAGAACCTGTAATAGCGCTGATTGCTAAAGGATTAGCCAAGAATCCATCTGATCGACCTGCAAATGTTGGGGAGTTTCTGTTGGTCCTTAACGGACTTGGCAGTGATGATACCGTCGGCGGTGCTACGCTTGTGCAGCTCAGCAAAACCGTTGTGGCAGAGACAAAAGTTGTATCCGAGCGCCGAAAAGGATCGTGGCTCTTGATGCATGGATTGATCTTATTTTCTCTATTAGTTATAGCTGGATCCGTCATGTTCTGTGTGAGGCTGATCGGTAACAAGGCGGAGAGCTTTCCAGTTGAGTCTGCTCTTCAAAACGCAGCGATACCACCAAGCAACCCGAAAATTGACACACTGATTCTCGATCAATTTGATAACGAGCAGTATGACCTAGGTATTGAAAGAATTGACAAAGGTTTAGTCATCCTACGGAAAACAGAGCGTACGAAGAGCGAGATGGAACAGGCGTTTCAAGATTTCCATCAAGGACTGAGGCTCCTTGTTGGAAGTCGATCTCGAAAGCAAAATGACCCAAAGTACTCCGCTCAGCTGTATTCGGGACTGGTTGGCGAATGGACGATGGCGCAGGAAACAGGTAGGTTCGATGAGGCTGCGATAGCAGTCGATCGAATTCTCGAGCTCAGTCTCACTCCGGATTATGCCACCTACCTCATTTCACATCTCCTTGCATATGGCAGCAGGAACCACGAAGCCGGAGCGGACTACAAGACTGTGATTGACTGTTTTAAACCGGCATGTACATTGGCTCAGAGACAATGGGGCAAAAAGTCGAAGCAGTACGCAGACTTGCTTTTGAATCTGGCGACCTATGAACTCGAAGGCCAACAGTACTCCCTTGCCGGAGAACATCTGTCAGAGGTCGAGAGCGTTTACAGATTCTTGGGACTGAGCAATACAGA
>CAZISK010001244.1:0-1850 GCA_964541355.1 uncultured Candidatus Obscuribacterales bacterium | reverse complement strand
ATGGTGCTGATTGCCACCACTGCATTGTGGTCTACAGCGATTTGTTTCGTCACCGTCATTTGAGGATCATTTCATCACAAGATCATTCGATAGGAACGGATGCCAGGTCGATCTTAGCACTTGTCAGTAAGTATTTCGAAACCAGTAATCGGGGTTACAAGCCACATTATTGACGTAGATACCGTAATGCAGGTGTGGCCCACTTGCTCGACCTGTTTTGCCGACTGTGCCTATCTGCGCACCGGCCGCCACGGTGTCTCCCGGCTTCACTTTGATCGAGTTCATGTGAATCGAGATCGATACGACACCGCGACCATGATCGATGCAGACAGTATTGCCATGCAGACGCCATCCGGTATGAGCGACAATCACTCGTCCCGGCGCAGCTGCAAGAACCGGGGTGCCTTGCGGGGCAGCGAAATCGGTACCGGAGTGAAAATAGTCTTTGAGCGGCTTGCCGTTGACGATGCGTTTCAGACCAAATCTGGTAGACAGCCGGGCACGCTTGACCGGATGCTGAAATGGACCAGACCACATCTTCTCCTCGGAGACCGTCCTTTTTGCCTTTTCAATCTGCTCCTTCTCACCGGGGGAGGCTTGAAAGTTGTCCTTCGATTTCGGCAAACTCAATCTTTGAGTGCCGAAATGAGCATTGCCGACCGTGATGGATTCTGCCAGACCGTCGGAAAGCACTTGATAGTTGCCGGGCTTGAGCTGGGCAGGAATCGCAATAAGCGCGGAGTAGCGCATGGTTGATTCGGCCTGATCGGCAAACAGCGCCACGCTCTCGTTATTGAATTTGACCTCACCCGGTTGAGCGCTCGAGACCTTTATCGTCTCGCCCTGAAGCGGCTTCAAGTTGGATATGGCAAGATGGGCTGCACTTGCTTCAGGAGTGCCGGTATCCTCTTGCTGGGAGACGATTTCGGGCGTGCCACCGTCCATGGAGGCATTCTCGATCGCCCTGGTATGACCCTCGGCATAAGAAACACTCGCCCGACGTTGATGCTCAGGCGAGTTCGAGTTAACTGGATTGGCGAGTACGTTATTCTGTATTGCGACCGATAAACAAGCTGGGAAGAGATAGAGCGTTAAGAGCCGGAGCTTTCGGCTTATGCTGGACGAATTGTTCAATCTTCAGGACCTCCGTCAGCAAATGGTTATACACTATTTGCCTGACTTTGGAACCAACCTTTCTATGGCATCTTTCAAGGCTTCGATTTTGTCGATTGGAATCGCGACACCCTTCTTGGTCGGTTTTTCCTCCTGATCTTTATCGACGTACCATTCGCGAATGTGCAGGTACTTGGTGCCTCTATACTCGCCTATGTAGACATTAATAGTCTCGCCCCTGGCCTTTTCATGTACCGTAATTCTCTCTTCCAAGGTGATATCCTCCGCAAAGCTCTCACCGGTTAAATTACTAAACGACTTATAAATTTAGATTCCAGAACTCATAACAAGTATATAAAAAACCTAGAACTCAGAGATAGAATCAAATCTCATTACAAGATATAGATACCACGATTTAAATGACTCAATTCATAGACGAGGTAGAAATAGTGATCCGCTCCGGCGACGGAGGCAACGGCATGGTGGCATGGCGCCGCGAGAAGTATGAACCGATGGGCGGACCTGCTGGAGGCAACGGCGGAAAGGGAGGCGACATTTATCTGAAGGCCGTGGGCGATAAAAGCACGCTTCTGGATTTTCGTTATAAGACGGAATATCTGGCCGAATCAGGAAAAAAAGGCGGTTCGAAGAACAAAAACGGTAAAGCCGGAGGCGACCTGATAATCGAAGTGCCGGTTGGGACGGTCGCCTACGATCAGGACAGCGGCAACAAGATC
>CAZISK010001243.1:0-1863 GCA_964541355.1 uncultured Candidatus Obscuribacterales bacterium | reverse complement strand
CCACTTTTGCTTTCTTAACGGCATAACAGCCCGGAGCTGCCTGATTTTTGCTATTCTTGCCATAGCTTTAAACTGGAAAGCAGGGCAAGGTAAGATGGCAAAACTAGACACCTTGGATGGACCGAAACTAAAACTCAACGTCGCTGGGCTGAGCGACGTCGGTCTCTTGCGCGCGGAGAACCAGGATCGGCTGTTTATCAGCAAGGACAAGCGCATACTGGTAGTGGCAGACGGGATGGGCGGCCACAATGGCGGCTCAGTCGCCAGCCAGCTTTTCACAGACTGGTTTGAAACCGAAGCGAAACGGAAGCTCCCCAGCTATTCTAGTCGGCGCTCTGTGAAAGCTTGGACCGATCGCGTAATTACGCTCGCCAACGACGAGATTTACAAGTGGGGTCGAACGGAGCTCGACCTCTGGGGAATGGGCACGACCGGAGTGGCGCTATTAGTGGGCGACGATTTCGTTCATTGCGCTCATGTGGGTGACTCGCGCATATACCGGATGAGGCGAGGTAAGCTCACGCAACTCTCCAAGGACCATTCGGCCGTCCAGGATCTGATTGACAATGGCGAGATAACCGAAGCTGAGCGCAAGGGTCATCCGCGCTCCCACATCGTTACGCGCTTCGTCGGAGACATGTCCGTCATGGTCGAGCATCATGCCTACAAATGGCAGGATGGCGACATGTACCTGCTTGCATCCGATGGATTGACAGACATCGTGGACGATCGCTTCATCCAGTCTGTACTGGCAAGCCGGGTTGGAGTGAAAAAAATGTGTTCCGATCTGGTTGACTACGTAATCTTCTGTGGCGCTCCGGACAACGTCACAGTGCTCATAGCCGCGTTCTAACAATATTCAAATTTTCTTGCATGATGGCAATCTCTAGCTGGGAAAGCCGCCAACTGCAGGTGCTCTGGTCAAAGCAGGAGCACGTCAAGTGGTGCCTGGGGAGCTTGCCGGCTCCATCGAGATGTTTACCAGAGTGCTTGGAAATCTCCAGGTTCCGAACACTGTCGTCGAGACATGTGTCCAGAAGGTGCAAAAGGAATGGGCAGATGCTTGTTCCACCTGTTATCCACACGATCGGCACTCCCGTCGAGTCACGAAAGAAGGAAACAATCAGTGATTGTCGTTGCCACCCTTTGAAAGGTGGTTTTCGTGGAAGTGATTAGCTTCTCGAGAAGCGCTTGAAAAACAAGCGTCGGCTCGCTCCGAAACCGGGGGCGAAAGTTTGCTTCGAAGTAAAGTCTTCAAGGCTGTTTTCGCCATCTCGGCTTTTCGATACGTTTATTATAGAAAATAGTAATACTTTCAGCCAGGAGCCAGGAAGAAAGCGGCAAGCGTTCAGCCAAGGCGTAGACGCGTTGATGAATACTTGATGAGAGAGCTTTTCCAGATATTCGGAAACGACGCAAGCGTGCTTCGGGCGAGACTTGATATGCGAAGCGGACCTTCGTGCTGAGAAAGCGTCATGCCACGGCGTACATTTGTACACCGTTAGAGGGGTGACGCTATGCGTCGCCCGTTTCGATACGGTGACGGTCTCACAAGAGCTTGGAGGGGCCATGCCGAACGCGTTCATCGAAAGCTTACTCAGTCAGCAATTTTACCCAATCATGGCGCACTGTTGGCGATACCATTACGGGTGGCAGGGGGATTTTTATGTCCCTTCGAACAGGCCCTTTTCTGTCGGAAAAGGCGGTGTTCCAACAAGTGCCGCCGACAGGAGCGACCCTGGCTCGAACGGCGCTGGTGAAAGTTCCCGGGATTTCAGACGATACTCACCTGGCGCTTGATTTCCGTATAAGCGGGTAGAACAACTCAAGGGGCAAAAGATTGCTCCGATATGTTTCAAACAA
>CAZISK010001242.1:0-1863 GCA_964541355.1 uncultured Candidatus Obscuribacterales bacterium | reverse complement strand
CGCTGTGATATCACATACGGTGATTGACTTCGGCACCTTGCTTTGCAATTTCAGGCATACGATTATTAGACAATCGCGTATCGATTGGATATAATTCACCCTTTCCCAACTATGGAAGAGTGAAGATGGTCGAAGCTGCAAGTGACACCAAAGTGCTCGTTGATATGCTGGTCAGTCCAATAGGAGAGTTAGCCACACCGGACGTAGCATCGGGCTGCGCCCGCGGCGCCCAGATGGGTGCTGTCCGCAAAGTCAAAAATGCAGCCGTTGCCATCAAGGATGGAAAAGTTGTATTTTGCGGTCCTAAGGACGAAGTGCTCAAAAAAGTCGACGCCAACAATGCCAGTTTTATAGACGCATCAGGCCAACTGGTGACACCAGGTCTGGTAGATCCCCACACGCATATAATTTTTGGTGGCAACCGACATGACGAGTTCGCGATGCGCTGCCAGGGCAAGACCTATAAAGAGATCGCCGAGCAAGGCGGTGGCATCGTCGCTAGTATGAGAGGCACACGCAATGCTACTCCGTCCGAGCTAACAGAGCTGGGTCGACAGAGATTGGAGCGCATGCTTCAACACGGCACCACAAGCTGCGAAGTAAAAACAGGCTATGGTCTCGATTGCAAGAGTGAGCTTACGATGCTCGATGCGATTCTCACACTTGATCAAACGCAACCAGTGGAGCTGACACCTACATTCCTGCCGGCGCATGCGGTTCCACCTGGTGTGAAGAGAGAGACATATGTCAATGAAGTCGTAGAAGATATGCTGCCGGCCGCGCTCGCATTGCTCAACAACAGAGGTGTGCCTGCCGGCCGACTGTATGTGGATGTCTTTTGCGACGACGGCTATTTCACGCTGGAAGATACAAAAAGAATTTTCGAAAAGGCCCTTGCACTGGGAATGAAATTGAAGGTCCACTCCGACGAATTTGCAAGTCTCGGCGCCACAACTCTTGCCTGCTCGATGAATGCTCACAGCGCCGATCATTTGCTCGCCGTCACCGAAGATGATATCGGAAGGTTAGCCCAATCCAACTGCGTCGCAGTGCTCTTGCCCGGCACTTCATTCTTTCTCAATCTAAATCAGCACGCTCCTGCGCGCACAATGATCGAGAGAGGAGTGGCAGTTGCGTTAGGCTCCGATTTCAACCCTGGTTCGTGTCATATATTCTCTTTGCCATTCATTATGGGCCTGGCATGTCTCAAGCTGAAGATGACGGCGGACGAGGCACTAACTGCGATGACACTCAATGCCGCTCATGCCATCGGTCGTGGTGAATCTATCGGTCAACTACGCAGTGGTTATCAGGCAGATATGGTCTTATGGAATCTCTCTACCCTTGCAGAAATTCCCTACAATATGGGCTGGAATCCGGTTGCGAAAGTACTGAAAAAAGGCACAGTAGTGTAGCGGATCTCAGCGCTACCAACTAATAATTATTTCTTGCTCTTCGCACTTGTTTTATTATCGGCTTTAGTTATAATTCTATGAACGCCACCACTTACGGGGGCCGATGGTAGCAACATACGTGAGAGCAAGCACTAAGTTCGGTGCAAGCCTCTGTTATTCTGATAATCTTAGGAGCTGAGTCCATGGCTGAAGCGAAGCGAGTACCAGAAGAAAATCAAGAAAAAAATCTGGAATTGGAAGGATTCGAAAATTTCTTCGAAGGTGAAGCTGCCACCAGCGAAGGTGCCACCACCCATGGTGACGCTTTCGTCAACCAACAAATGGAAAAATTAGTAGAACGTCTCTCTGAATTGATCACGTTGAGCGTCGACCAGCGCATGGAGACCAGTAAGATTGCCAATCAGCTCATCGACAATCAGCGCCAACTGATAGCGACGCAGCAGATTCT
>CAZISK010001241.1:0-1864 GCA_964541355.1 uncultured Candidatus Obscuribacterales bacterium | reverse complement strand
CGGGCGTGCCTTCGGATACTCGTCATGATCCCGCGGAAACAAGGTATCTGAGCGGCGAATGGTGGGCTACACACAGCCGAGCCGCGCACTCAAAGCAAGCCAGGCGAACTACCTGACAAACACAACCGAAGTACAATCCAAATTTGAGTTAGTGCCTGCTTTTGTTGAAGCAATCTTCAATGCGAAGTCCATTTTGCTTGCATTTCGACACGCACCAATTGATCGACATCTGCTTGGCAAGAGCGACATTATCAGGCGATTTCGGAAGATTATTGAACACCTTGAAAAGCAGCCTTTCAAGCTCGTGCTGATGCTTTTGCAAGTCAGAAGGGAGTCTCAGAATCCAGCTCCCGCACTCGGAAACGCTCACTATTTCGTGGAGCGATTCTTCTTGCTGATTTACACCAAATGCGGTGTAGCTCTTTGTAAGGACATGCATGGGGGTTACCTCAGATTTCGAAAGCCGCAGAGGGAGAGACTCTGTGATGGCTTATTGAAGAGTAGATGGGCGACAACGTCAGTTATATATATAAGTTACTTATTTGCCTGCTTATCATAACGTTACACATCCAGGTCTACAAGGGCTTATGAGCACTATCTAGTAATAAAAAAATGGTTATCAGGAGGGAAATTCCCACTTCATCCCCGGGTTCGCCACAGTTCGATGTCAGGATTTCCTTACTACAAGTAGGTTCTGGGATAGATCCGTGTGAAATGCGGGTACATATGTAATGTACACCAGAATCCGCCTATGCCGTCCCGTACTTGTCGTTTAACAACCCTGGTTGTTAGACAAGGAGCGCTTTAATGCCACAGAAGAAGGAGAATAGTTCGAGGGAGCCCCAGGAAGATCTCGACATGTCTCCGCCTACAGATGCGGCGCTCGACAATGTCACAAAGATGGACAACGCAGAAAGCGATATTGTCCACGTCCGGAGAGTTGTAGCAGGAAATCCCAATACTCCCTTGAGCGTCTTGTCGCGACTTGCCAACGACGAAAGCGAAACGATCCGTCGTAGTGTTGCAGAGAATCCAAAGACTCCGAAAGAGATGCTGCAGTCCCTAGCAAAGGACGCTTCCAGCGAAGTGCGGCTTGCTGTAGCAGAAAATCCGCATACTCCATCCGAGATTCTGGTGGTCTTAGCAGCCGATCTTGCCGTGGACGTCCGATATGGTGTCGCGGAGAACCCGCACATGCCGGAAAGCATTCTTCTCAAGCTCAGCAAGGACGACAACCCATATGTTCGATGCCGAGCGCTCAAGACTTTGCAGATGCTGGCGCCCGACGTACAGACGAGACTTGCCTTCATGATGCAGGGTCCGTTAGAACTCTAATCATCGGCCGGTTTATCACGCCGGTCGTCAGTCCCCAAACGTACGTAAGTTGACGAGATCGCTCGTTCCCACCAGCAGTAAACCGTTATCGGTTTACCATTTTTCGCAGCCCAACAGCGAAACCGCCCACGGACAGACGCTTTCAGCCGGTCGCCTCAACATCTTGCTGTCAGCCGAAACCCGAATCGCTTCTCCGCCTTCCAGCAGTAAACCGATATCGGTTTACCTTTCCCAGATCAACAGCAAACTGCCCACGGACAGACGTTTTCAGCCCGTTGCTCTCGACATCGTGCTGTTAGCCCGAACATGCAGTGGTTGACGAGATCGCTCGTTCCTCCGCCCGCAGTAAACCGATATCGGTTTACCTGTTTTCGCAGCCCAACAGCGAAACCGCCCACGGACAGACGTTTCACCTGCTAGCGCACTGCCACGAAAAGCACAACGTCTGCTAGGCTACTTTGCGTTTACACCAGCAGACTTGATAGCAATTTCGACATTCTCCGCCTTCAGGTCGCTGCAAACGAGTTGG
>CAZISK010001240.1:0-1865 GCA_964541355.1 uncultured Candidatus Obscuribacterales bacterium | reverse complement strand
CTAGTTGCACTACCTGTGGTCTCTTCGAGACGAGGCAGATGTTGTCGAAGGGCAAGTAATCATGAGCGGAGCGGACCAACTCGAGCATCATCGCTAGGATCTGTTTTACATAATCAGATGGACTAAGCAATGTTTGATTATAGATAAAGCGGGCCAGTAGATGAATAGTTGATCTCTTGGTAAACATATTGAAATTTTCAATCACTATGTCCTCCATCGCTCCACTGTCCCAACCTTTGACTGTTTCAGTCCGATAGTAGAACGGTCGGTAGAGAGATTCGTGGTACTCACCGCATTTGGATTTGCTGCAGCCGGAGGTTCGGCTCCACTCGGGTGCAGATGGATCGTTCCCGCAGAAATATGTTCCAATTTTTGAGTTTGGCACGATCGTGCGACTGAAGGTTTCCGTCAAAATGATATCGAGTTGATAATTGGCAATCTTCATCAAAGACTCTGACAGCTCGGAGTCTTCTTCGATCTGTTCTGATGAGAGCGTGACCTCATCAACTGCTTTCATCAGCAGTTGATGGCAGTCATGAAGTAGAAGATTGCCTGCGCTTTCGCAGGAAGTTGTTCGACAGGCACTTTGCAGTGCGGTAGTCCCCAACTTGAAAAAATCGGATTTGTCGCAGGCAAGATCTTGTATCTCCCTTTGTACTCTGTCTACATCGAGAGAGGGAGAGGTGAAGAATCCCTTCAATATAGGAATTAGCGACATCTGCCAGGGTGACTGGCAGTAAATAATTTGAGGTGCCGGGCGATTGAGGAGCGCATAGAGTCCTGTCACCGCATTATCAACTTCATATTTGTCTAACGGCGCTGTGGATAACGCCAGGCTCAGGATTTCGTCGTAATAGTCCTCTGGAGGAAGAGTAAGCAGTCTATTCATGTATTCCATTGGGATGTTACCTTGAATTCAATCCGCTTCAGTTTCCTTTGCCACTATTGACAGTACCATGTTCGAGAAGACCCAAGAATGTGGGTAGTCAGTGGCCTCTCGTCTGGCGCTCTTGACTAGTGAGCGCATGACTGCCGAAGTTTCAAGAGCATTCATTTTACCAAATGCACTGTAAATCCTCGTTCGGCGTTTGCGGTAACCCGCACTATGGATTACGCGTAACCTTCTGGGAATTGATGGTTCCTGCAAATACTATTTTCTCAAGAGCTGCAAGACGGAGAGAGGACAATGAGTATCGAGCGACTTCCCGGGGCTGGTGACAACGTGGCCGAGCTTGTCTCTGCTGACTGGTTCGGCATGCAAGGGTTTAATAACCTGGATGACCAGTCGCCGACGCCGGCGGAGTTGGTGGAAGGCGCTTCCTATTGGTTTACCTTTTCCCGTCCCAGGTGGAAGCTTCCTCAGAGCATAGCGGCAAGCGACAATGACAAGCCGATAGCCTTACTGATCACCTTCCTCGATTCATTTCTTGCCGGCGGCACTGAAGCAGATCTTGCCGGAATCGTAGTGAAGAAGACTGTCGACAGCGATGTGTACGAAATCGAGTTCGGTGATGGTATCAAAGTAGATGTGAACAAAGACAGAATTGAGTCTACAGCTCCCAGTCAAGCAGTCTGTTTGGACGCCGACAAAAATGGTGGGGTCGTTGTCAGGGTTGTAACGGACCGGGATGACGATGACTATTTTGGAATGAAAGAGTGCACATGGGAGTTTACTACTAGCGGAATTACGGAGTTGACTGAGAGTGGGAGAAAGGGCAGGCACCACCCCACTCACGGAAGTTGGAGCTTCCATTGTTGCGACAAATTCGAAAGCTATCATCGCGTAAGGAACTATTCACCTGTCTACTTGAGCGATGGCTCAGAAGTGATTTTCGCCACAGGAAGAGTCATGGTTGTTTGTGATG
>CAZISK010001239.1:0-1867 GCA_964541355.1 uncultured Candidatus Obscuribacterales bacterium | reverse complement strand
TAGCCCATGCCTTCAGCGGCTCCTTCATTTTCAACTAAGTAACTGACAAGCCCAATCGCGCTGGGCGACGGTCCAGTAAAGGACACGCGATTCCTCTGGGCAAGGGCGAAGCTACTACCTGCTCAACCGGCAGCCACTCTTAGTCAGCGCTTCGACATTGCGCCTACTTCACCGTCACCTTGATGCGACCCACCTCTTTGCCGGAGAAGTTGGTGACGACGATCTCCGCCTGACCTGCTCGCAGCGCGTCGTAGCGAATAATCTGGATGTTGTCGTTGTCCAGGCGCTTGACGCCCTGCTTCGTCTCGAGGACATCGCCCTTTTTTCCGTCCGCCGTCGCTGCATTGCCGGGAACGTTGATCGGGTCGTAGAGACCGGGGTCGCCCTTGAACGGGACGTAGAGCACGATCGATTCGCCGGTCTTGATCTCGATCTGGTCCGAGAACGGGCGCTTGAACTGAACCTTGCGGATCAGATCGGCAGGTTTGACCTTGACCTCGATAGTCTTGGTGCGGACCACGGTCAGTTGCCCCTGCGCCGGAAAGGTCACGGTGATCTCGCCTTCACCGTCGCGGCTGGCACGGTAGACGGCGACCTGCTTGGGACCGTTGGTCATGCGCTGCTCGAGCAGGGTGTCCTTCTTGTTGTCGGTGGGGCTGGTGGTGATTGTGGCGGTGCCGTCTTCGATCACCACGTCGTCGCCGACGGAGATCTCGATCTTGGCCGGCAGCCCCTTCTTCAGGTTGATGGTCTTCGTCTCGGCGTGCGCCATCGACGAGATCCCAAACAAAACGGCGGCGGCGGCGAGACCATTCAGTAAACGCTTCATGGCAGTCTCCAAGAGTGAAGGGAACAGTTATCCAGGAAACAGCAGCCTGGTTTTTCCTCAGCTTCCGATCGAAAGCGCAGACAGGGAGGAATTGCAAGAGGCAGAAATCGGAAGCTTGGCTGACGTATCCTGGGTTTGAGAAGTTTTCAAGAAGATATCAATGAGTACCAACCATTTGGTTCTCTTTTCAAGGATATGTAACCGTGATCATTCACGCCTTGATCAACAAACGCCAAGTCATCCAAACCCAGTTCTGTCCCAGTCCTTCACAACTATTACCGAATACATGTGGAAACGAAGGGCACTAAATTCTCATGTAGCTAGCCGAGAGCAGTAACTTATCTGATATTGCGTTATTTTGTTTTCTTCGGACCGAATGAAACATGTCGTCTCTCCATCTCTGCAAGTTGACTCAGAGAATCGGCTTCCGACTTGTATCCGCAGATGTCCAACAAAGTCGCGAACTCTTTTGTCGTCGAGACGTAATAAGGATCGTTAGCTCCCAATTTCGATCTCATAGCATTTATGATCTTGCGGCAGCCGCTAACGTCTGGCGCTGGCAACATTCGAAAGTTTGGCAGGAAGATGCGGCCGAGATAATTGATTCGCTCCCAAAGCAGCAGCCGCTCAACCCTCTTTCCAGCGCTCTCCTTCCATGATATGACACCTTCGTCACCTCGACCGACCAACCAACAGGCCGTGACCGACCCGCACCAGACCTGCAATCGAAGTAGCTCGTCATCTGCAGCAACTCGAACTGTTTGTCGAAAAATGTCGAGTGCCTGCTCAATCTTACCCTGGTAACTACAAAGACTGGCGATTCTATACAGAGCAAAACCGCGCTGGTCGGCCAGCGGATGGTGTTCAATACCAGCCCGATAATACCGTTCGGAAGAAGGATATTTTCCCATACTGAGTTCAGCGTTACCACAATCCATATTGGCAGTGATCAAGCAGGATTCGCTCACAGAACTATTCTTTGAAGCGATGCTTAGAGCATCCGTAAAGCATTTCATAGCTTCTTCGCTTCGAGTTGAG
>CAZISK010001238.1:0-1872 GCA_964541355.1 uncultured Candidatus Obscuribacterales bacterium | reverse complement strand
GGTACCTCAGAACCAGCCTCCTCCTAGGGGTTTGTGTAAGGCCGGTTCGCGTAGCTCTCAACCACAAAATTGGATTGTATCTTCTGAGAAATTCCTTCGGTGACTCGAACGAACCCATCGTTTGTCGTTGCTGAGTGTGATTCTCGGGTGTGGTGAGGCCGCCGGTCCTTCCTTTCCATCAGTCTATCGTCGTTCTCGGAAGCGCAGTTTGATCCCAGTCGACCGAACGTCACACGTGTATTCGCAACGAGGAGTGCCCGCAGCGGGTTCCAGGCAGAAAAATATGAAGAGACAACTCGATACGAATTCTCATTTCTCCAATGAAAAAGCTCTATGGCTTTATGCTCCGTTTGCCATTTTCCGATTTAGTTCGGTGCAAGCTTTGATCTTACCGATTTTGATGGTGCTCCTCTATTCCTGGATCTTGGTTTGGGTGGATGCGTATCACTACAATATCGCCGATCGAAGTGTCCCGGTTATTCATTCTCTTTTAGGATTTGTGATCTCCATCATTTTGGTTTTTCGAACCAATACGGCCTATGAGCGATGGTGGGAAGCGCGCAAGCAGTGGGGACAGCTTCTCAATACGAGTCGCACTCTCTCGATGAAGCTGAACGCGTATCTGCCGATGTCGGAACGAACCGTAAGGCGCGAATTCCAAGTGTTGCTGAGCGGATTCGCGTCAGTTCTGAAGAATCACCTCAGGCGAGAGAAGCTCGATTTTAATGTCGAGATGGAAGAGAACGATTTCGTTTTTCTTGAATCGGTCGACCTAGCGCCGCACCAGCCGAATCGAGTGGCCGGATTTCTTGTCTCGCGCGTTATCGGACTCAAGCGGATGGGGTACCTCAGTGAGGAAGAGTTACTGACGCTAAACAGTGACCTGAATTCTCTCGTGGATATCCTTGGTGCCTGCGAGCGAATAAAGAACACTCCACCGCCCCGGTCCTACGTGCTTTTTATGCGAAAAATCATACTTCTGTATGTCGTCTCCCTTCCACTCAGTTTGCTCGGGGAATTCGGGTTCGGTACCGTACTCATTGCTCCGCTCGTTTTCTATATGCTCGCCGCCTTGGAAGCTTTTGCTGTCGAGATTGAAGATCCGTTTGGCTATGAGGCGAACGATCTGCCGCTTGATACGCTGGCCGAGTCGGTGCGGGTGAACGTTTCAGACCTGATTTCGTTGGAGGTGGTGCCTCTGAACGATGAGGACGCTCAATCGGTGCAATCCATGGGGTAGCAGTCCATGAGATTGAAAAGTTGACCAAGAGCGTGTAGAGTGCTCGCATTCATTGAGGCCACGTTGTTTATGGCAAGCAAGCTCACCAAAGAATATCACGAATCAAACGTCCGATCGCTCTGTAAGGCCCTATCCTGGCGAATCCTTGGCTCGCTCGGAACTGGCACAATAGTGTTTGTCGCTACGGGAGACGCTGCCGGTGCCGCGTTGGTCGGCAGCGTCGAATTTCTTCTGAAAATATTCCTCTATTATTTTCACGAACGCCTTTGGGACGCTATTAACATCGGACGATTCGAAGTTCAGAAGAGGGAATCTGTCTTTGCGGCATCCGGTGAAATCGAGTTTCCCGAGAAATCGCAGGCATAGAATGGCTGCATTCTATGCAGCCATTCTCTCCCGCATTAGCTGAAATTCCCTTGCATACCGGACAAGTTTCTCACTGAATGCATCGACCCTTGTAGCAATCTTCGGGTCGACGGAGGCGTCTTCAGCTAAGCTGATACTCTGTTTTATGCTGGGAATGCTCACAATGACGTCGGGCATCAACCAGCCGTGAAGCGCTCGAACCGCCATCATCATTTGGATCGTCGCACCGCTGTTTGCAAGCGCGCCTCCTCCCCCGATGAGGCCGA
>CAZISK010001237.1:0-1876 GCA_964541355.1 uncultured Candidatus Obscuribacterales bacterium | reverse complement strand
CTCGTTTTAAACAAGCTCAGTTTCGCTTGGGCAGTTTGCAGGTCGGCACATCGTCCATCGAGCCCGACTGGTCCAGGATAATACTTGTAGTTGCAACCGGCTGTTCCTTCTCGGGCTGGGCAAGAAAACCCCAGAGGAACCCGATCAACACAAAAATACCGGCCAACAAGCCGCCGGAAAGCCAGAAGGCTGCGCCCTGAAAGGCCTTGAGCTTGATAGCGCGCCTGACCAGAGCCTTGCACGCCACAACCGCAAGCACAATGACCAGGATAAGAAATAGTAGCGACAACATATATATAACCTAACCGATCTGTAGAGTTAATTGAAGGCCCATAAAATCCCTGGAGAATCATCCTTGGTTTGAGGGCATACTTAATTGAGAGTATCGGACCGGAAATGAACGCTCAAAACACCTCTCAAGAAGTTCGAATAATGCGCTACAGCGACCATGTGTCCATGGCTGCGCTGTGGTGGAAAGTCGTCTTCCTGATTCCACTCTGGGGCGCGATTCCTGCATGCATTTTAGGATTTGGAATGACGCGCATGGGCACTATGGCGACCGAAGCGGGTTATCTGGTCGTAGTTTTTGTTGCCATGGCATACTTCATCGAAGACATCCTGAAACGCAAACTCAAGGTTGCCGACGGCATCTTATATTTCGGCTACAGAAAGTTCGATCTGAGCAAATTGCAGTCGGTTTCGGTAAGTTATGAAACAGACAAAATCATCCCGAAAGAGATGATTCTCACCTTTCGGGATGGCTATATATTTCTGCTCGAGCTGTCGCGAATCGACGCAGCAGACATTCAGTATCTGGTTAGACTGATCGACAACAAATTTCCCCATTGCGCCGTCGATCACACACTAAGAACGCTCGCCAGATGCCAGGAATTGAGCCCCAAGCTGCGCCACTCTTTGGGAGCCCAGGCGGAGCTCCCTTATCATTCCCATCGCGTTTTATCGGAGACCTTCAAAGGTTTTATGACCACTCTGGGCAGTTGGTCACGCCTGGGTCCGATAGTGGTCTGGCTGATGTGCTCTCCGCTGTGGCTGATTTTCACCTGGTGCTCATACACTCTGTTCAAGAACTACAACGTTTTAACCGCTCAAAATATCGCTGAAGAGCTGGCGAAAGGCTCTGCATCAATACTTTCATTCTTCTATGAAAATATCCAAAAAACAGCGACAGGCGTAGCCGAGTTTGCCGCCCAACCGGTGGTCGGGATCGTCGGTCTAGTAGTCACACTGTGGCTTTTGGAAAAACTGATTCGCAGATTGAATCAACCGAATCTCATGGTACTCGATGAAAACGGGATCAACTTTCTTCAGGGATATCGCTGGATTCGCTATCAGCTCAGGTCAATTCCGTGGGTACAGATCACTTCCGCCGAGCTTGTGAAAGAGGACAGCCAACCGGATAAATGGAAAATCGCTTTGAAGAAAAAAGGCTCGATTCTCTACAATGTTGATTTTGGAGCGCTCGAGGCGAGAGGACGCGCGGAACTCTACGATCGGCTCAAGCACTATGCACCCATGTGCCGGATCACCCCCGACCTGGCCGAAAATCTGATGGCAAAACAGAACAACAGCTATACGGAGTTGTGGCTTCAGTCGCTCTCCGGCTCGCCGAAGCGCGACAATCTCGATCCTCTGGAGTCTGGACATCAGCTTAACGAAGGTCGCTACGAAATCGTTATGAAGCTTGGCGTCGGCGGACAGGGAGCCGCCTACCTCTCGAGAGAGAATTCGACTGTCGATCGCAATCTCTGTCAGGAGGTTGTTCTCAAAGAGACAATCTTTCCCATCTTCGTTGAGGAATCCGTTCGCAAGCAGGCACTGGAGAGCGAGCTCGGGGCCAGTGCCCGGCTGCTTCCCA
>CAZISK010001236.1:0-1898 GCA_964541355.1 uncultured Candidatus Obscuribacterales bacterium | reverse complement strand
TACTGCTGTCCTCAACGATTTTTCACCATGACATGCCTGTCTATAAATGCGAGCGTCAATTGCCACGCGTCTCTAGCTTCTTCTTCCCGGTAGTTTTCTCTGCGATCGTTGAAAAAGGCGTGCGGTGCGTTGAGATATACTTTTACCTCCGCATGGCTGGCGTACTTCATTGCCGTCTGTTCGAACAACTCCACATCGGCGAGCGGAATCAGTGGATCGATGCCTGAGAAAATGCCGAGCACCGGGCAGATTTTGCCGACGGCGTAATCGATAGGATGTTTAGGCTTCTGCAGGCTGAGCTCCGGGTATTTGACGCGCCCGTAATAATCGACCGCAAAGGCCACAGCCGGATTGGAGCAGGCAAACATGAAGGATATAGCTCCGCCCATGCAATATCCGAGTGTGCCGATGCTTTGTGCAATTACATCTGGGCGTTTCGAAATCGTCATGAACAGGACTTGCAGGTCGCCTATCAGCTCGCCGTCCGGAATGTTCTCCCAAACGGCGCGCATCGCTCCCAGATCGGTTTTGTCCGAGGGCAGATTTTCGCGACCGTGGAAAAGATCGGTTGCGAACACTCTAATTCCCTGTGCTGCAAAGCGTCTTGCCACATCGCGAATATGATCGTTGAGACCGAAAATCTCATGTACCAGTATCAGCGCTGGTGCCTTTGTCGGTGATGCCGGACCGGCGATAAATAGCGGTAAGCTGCGACCGTTGCTATCGTACGTAATCTCTTCTTCGGTTATTTCATGCAAAATGTTTTTTTCAGACACTGATCGACTCCTCATATTACCCGTTTTGATGACCTTCGGCATAAATTGCTGCTACCACCGACTCGAAGCTTGCTTTGGCTGATGTCCAGAGGAAGTGCATATCTACGCCCAGAGCAAGCAGTTGGAATCCTTGTTTTAAATAAGCTTTCCCTTTCTCGGGCGTGAGCGCGAAGATTCCTATTGGTACGCCGTGACGCTTACAGGCGTCCAGGACGGTTTTCATCGCAGCCACTATCTGTGGGTCGTCAACTTCGCCCAGTTTGCCGTAGCTGCCTGAGAGGTCATACGGACCGATGATAATGGCATCGATGCCTTCCACTCTTAAAATTGTATCTATGTTCTGCACTCCGTCGGCATGTTCGATTTGCAAAATGACGGTCGTTTCGCTGTTGGCATCGCGGACATAGTTGGAGAATTCCATTCCGAACCCTTGCGCGCGCGCCAGTCCTACGCTTCTCGTCCCCAAAGGAGGGTATTTGGCTGCCACCACCGCCTTCACGGCTTCAGCCTGAGTTCTGACCTGCGGCACGATGATGCCGTCGGCACCCAAGTCCAGCACTCGTTTTATCCAGATCTCATCATTCCCGGGGATTCGTACAAATGCGGCACAGCGGCTGGTCTTGGCCATAAGCATGCTCTGAACTTGATCGAGTTCGAGCGGGGCGTGCTCCATATCGATCCATAGCCAATCGAAGCCGCAACGTGAAACAACCTCCACTACTGAAGGTGCACTGAGCGTCATTATTGTCCCGATCAGCGGTCTGTTTTGAATTACCAACTCGTTAAAAAGGTGCATGGCAAACTCCTTGGCCGGCGCAAAGTCGATCGGGTGACCAATCGAATAAAATGGTATACCACCCTTTCATGATTTAGACGATTAATCGACTGAAAAGCTTTTATAGATGCGGCGGCAAGCCTACTTCAAAACTACTATGATATGAACTTATCGCCTGAGTAAGCGTGCGATCCTTGGAGGTTGGTAAGAGGCATTTGACTTCGGAATCAGAATCCAATCAAGTTGAAGAGGGTCACTCTGACGCAAGGGCCGATGTCGAGCGCGATACTGTTGCGCCGCGGAGCATGTTTGAGATTTTGAAGCCCTGGTCTATTCAGGCAGGTTTT
>CAZISK010001235.1:0-1908 GCA_964541355.1 uncultured Candidatus Obscuribacterales bacterium | reverse complement strand
TGAGACCTAGAGCTTGACAAACGAGAGGGAATCTCCCAGTGGTGCGTCGCTCTCTAAGCGGTTCTTCGGTGGTTGAGCTCTTCGCGCCTACCGATTCGCTCAGTACTGGTGGTTGAGCTCTTCGCGCCTACCGATTCGCTCCGTACTTGAAGGAACTCCAAGATCGCGAGCTCGAACTTGACTTTCAACAGAGAATCCCAGTGGCATCCACATACGAGCGGGCCTGTATCTCCTAGGGGGCTCCGGTTTTGCTGCCTACTTCAGAATCTATGTCGTTCTCTCCGTTGAGCTGTCAGGCTACCGTTCTTGTAAAGCCGGTCGATGCGTTAACGGGACTTGCACGATGAGGTTTTCAATCAGGTATGCTAGGGCGCGAAGGCGGGGTTGATGTTCGCCGATTGATTGAGTGCGCGCACGCAATTGTGGTATCACGTAAGGGACAACCAAGAATTGAATCAGACGAGTTCGGCGAGGTAACAATTCCTGCCGGCTGCTATTGGGGCGCGGGCACTGCAAGGGCGCTCGAGCTTTTTGCTACGGCGGGACGACCGACTCATCCAAGTTTGATCGATGGAATTATCCAGGTTAAAAAGGCGGCTGCACTTGCCAATGGTGAGCTTGGATTCTTGAATCGCAACATCGCGTCAGCGATCACTCAGACCTGCGATGAAATCCTTAACGGTCAGTGGCGCGATCAGATCGTAGTTGACGCCATCCATGGTGGCGCAGGAATCGCGCTTGTCATCAACGTCAATGAACTTATCGCCGGACGCGCTTCAGAAATCCTAGGCGACGCGCCGGACGCACTTTCCTCAGTGAACTCGTCGACGCATGTCAACCTCTCGCAGTCGACTAACGATGTGTACACCACCGCGATGCGCGTTGCTTTATTGCAGTCGACAAAAAAATTGCAACTCACCGTTCTCGAGATGGAACGCCTGCTGCGCCGCAAGAGCCTTGAATTCGAACGCGTAGTTAAAGTCGGCAGAAGCGCATTGCGCGACTCGGCACCGGTCACTCTTGGTCAGGAGTTCAACTGCTACGGCTCCACGATCGAGCACGCCATCCGCCGTATCAAAGACGCTGCGCTCAACCTGGAGGAGATCAGCCTCGGGGGACGCGCAGTCGGCACCGGATTTAATACCGCACCGGATTTCCTGCTTGGCGCCATAAGACATCTTACAAATATATCGAATCTACCTCTGCGAGTAGCAGAAGACTACTTCCGTTTAACTCAATCGATGTCTGATTTCGTTGCGTTGTCATCAAGCCTGCGAGAATTAGCCGTGGATCTGGCCAAGATCTCATCGGATCTGCGATTGATGAGCTCCGGTCCAGCAGCGGGTTTTGGCGAGATTCGCCTGCCCGATCTGATTCTTCAACCCTCCGGTCTGCTTCCTTCAATCATGCCGAAGACCGGTGTCGCACCACTCACAGAGTCACTTCTCATGGTGTGCTACCAGGTGATCGGCAACGATCAGGTCGTTTGCCTGGCGGCTCAGGCCGGTCAGCTCGAAAACAACAGCCTGAGCCCGGTAATCATTGACAGCATGCTCAATTCTATGACCACACTCCAGAAGACTCTGGACGTTTTTAACCATAATTGCTTAGTCAAAATCACCGCTGACACTGTGCGGTGCAAAGAGCTTTTCGACAAGTCCGGTGCGCTGGTGGCAGCGCTAGCAAGTGAACTGGGCTATGAGAAAGCGCTTGACATAGTCAATCAAGCGCGAGCCAGAGGGATAGATGTCAGGGAGTATTTACAGTCCACAAATCTTCTCCCGAAAGTCACACTTGACAAAGTGCTCCATTACAAATTTTTGACCACGCCTCAATTATTGGCGCAGGTTCAACAGCCGGAAGACACCGAGGACGATACCAGGTGAGCGATTGTGACACTGTGATCGT
>CAZISK010001234.1:0-1912 GCA_964541355.1 uncultured Candidatus Obscuribacterales bacterium | reverse complement strand
GCTGCACTGAGAAGAAGCATCACTTGGCTGAGTCTAGTTTCGAATCTGCCGGCTACCTCCGTACCAACTTCCGTAACTTGAAATAGTAAAAACTCGCTTGGCTCCTTCGTTACGATAGGATTGACCAAGTCACGTGCCACTAAGTCGTTCAACGTGTCGACAAATTGATCTCGAATCAAGGTATATCGTCGTGCGACGAAATAATCGCCCAAGTCTGCTTCACTAAAACCGTGGCTCTTAATTACATAACCCACTTCGGGAACTAAAGTTGCAAAGGTACGGGGATATTGCACAGCGAAATCAAAAACCATCGCGCGTTCTAGTTCGATAGGACGTTCATATTTGATGTGCCATTGAACGAATGTCAGCAATGTTCGCCCCATCGAGAAATGCGCTGATTGCGTCGGTGACAGTGCTAGTGCACTCCGTTTCATTGAACACCCTTTTGCTTATTGATCTTGTTTACGTCTTTGAAATTGTCTGTCCACCCTGTTTCGCACAAATCAGCTAGGTAGAGCAGCGATCCCTGTTTATGAAGCACACCCGCTGGTAGAGTTGTGCTCAATTGCCCCTCATGCTCGTCAGCGATTTTTCGATTGACTTCAGCATAAAACTGCCGTCCATGATTGTCGTCAACTCGAGCGTGAAATTCTGTCTCCCAAAGAGCCTGCACGCGAATCAGTAGATCTTGCAGCTCCTTCAATTCTTTTGTATCGCCGCCTTGCGTAACCAGACTTCTAAGCAGCTCGAAATTATAAAACGATCGACGCGCTCCGGCATGTTGGGTGACATTAGCCAATTCCAGCTTGCGCACAAACTGCGCTGTGCTGAAGTGCTGCGAATTGGGCAAATCTTCCAGTACTAACTCAGGTCGCTTCCCGGTTAATATTGCTATCAGTTCCTGTTGCGTCTTGTGTTTAATACCACGTTCAAGCGCACAATCGAAAATTGGCATTAGTTTCGGATTCACATAATGAGCTACAAAATTAGAGTGGTTCCACAGATGCAGCTTGCAATTAGTGAATGCTGCCTCTTGTTTTTTCTTCCAGTTTTGCCACCAAGTATCTCCCTTGAGATCCATGATTATTGGAATGCACAAAGTCCATTCAGTAACTTTTCCGATATCTGTAGCTTTCTGTAATTGCTCCCAAGCCTCTCTCACTTGTTTCTGCTGAGCGTTCCCAATCGTTTTGTCTGTAAAATATTTTGCTTGCCATACCTTGATGGTGCCCGCGAAATCACCGATAAAGGTGTCTATACCCTTGTCTCCTGGATTAGGCTGAATGCGTCGAGCTGTTTCGTCAATCGTCTTGACGCAATGCAAAACCAGCTCCTCGAATACTTCTCTGGCTCCATCTTCATTCCAGCGATCCTTTAGTATTCGCAAGTCAATCAAACTCATGCATGCTCCTTGTGAAGAGGCTAGGGCACATGTTTCACAAAGCCAAACCTTGCCAGTTTATCCCCGCGATTTTCACTTTTGTCTCCTTGACTAGATAGAACATTATAGGCAATTTTCGTCATGGGAAAATATATAACGAAAGACTATTCAATTCCGGAAAAACCAACCCCGGTGTACAGCGCTGTTTGGGTCGGGGAAATAAAGATTTTGTTACAATAAAGGGGTGGTTTTAGGGGTATTGTTTCATTTGTTTCTTGGTACTTTGGCAATTGATTTTTGACCACGGTGTGCGAAACCGTTCAAAGTAAGATTGCCATTTGTCTAACCTGGCGACCCAACTAGCTGTATTCTGTTGGAGGGTGCCAAAGTTGAGTGCCGTATGTTTGTATGGTATGTTGTGGATAGTCTGACCCAAAATGGCTAGGACGGTATGAACGAAACGTGGTGGGTAGATCCAAGCAATCTTGACAGCGATCAATTAGGAGTTATTGATCTGTCAATCGACGAGCA
>CAZISK010001233.1:0-1914 GCA_964541355.1 uncultured Candidatus Obscuribacterales bacterium | reverse complement strand
CGGTGAAAAAACTTGTTGCTGAGAATTGAGGTTACAGCAGAAGGCTAGCCGTGTCCCTGGCGATCACGCTTCCTGAAGATTGTCCAGGCACTCACCGCTTTCTATTCTGGTCATCAACTCCCGAATTCGTTCTTCATGGACGGGCTCAAAATCCCATACGTCGACACCGACGTTGATCTGGCGTCCGTTGCAAATCCAGCGTTGATGGACGTGTCCGTGAATTAGGATTCTTCCATCAGCGATCGGTCGATACTCTGCAAATCGGTGATCGCTCTCGTCAAAAAAGGGCATGTGGTGGAGCATGCAGTCTTCCCATGCATATTCCTCCAGCACATCATCAAAATATTTTCGATAAATCGACAGATGGTCCCATTTCCCACCATGATTGGACGGGTGGCAAGTGTCATGATTGCCTGCGATAAGTATCTTGTGGCCGTTCAATCGTGGTGCGTATGCCTCCATGGCGCTACGTTTCAGTGAAAAGTCGCCCAGATAGTACACGGTGTCGCTTGAACTGACGATGTTGTTCCACGACTGCACGAGCTCTTCGTTCATTTGCTCCACGCTATCGAACGGTCGATTGCAGTAATCGATGATGTTTCGATGACCGAAATGATGATCGGATGTAAACCAGGTAGTCATAGATATCTATTTTAAACAGATCGGGATCGATTCGAGAAAGGATTACTCGAAAATCGAAAAATCAGCTCCGGGCGAGACCGTCGAATACTCTTGCAGAGACTTGCCATCTGACGCTTCGTCAATGACTGCAGCAACAGAGTGGAGCATGATCCTGAGTGGAATGAGTTGACTCCTGTCGCGAACAACCGCGCAGCTGGTGGTAGATTCAGTCGTCTCCGGAATGTTCTAAATCTATTTTAGTCGGTTAAAAAGTTTGCCTACTGAAGAAACGTCGATTCAGGCTACAATGCGTGTCTATCGCGAAGAGCCGTCTATGAAATATGTAGTTCCTCTAGCTTTGACTATTGCGCTGTCGTTGTTCGTCGCGACTGTAACAGCCAGCGCCCATGGAAGCAGTCATATGATGTCGCCCGTGGTTGTTATTAACGCGGCAGGAGACGGCTCTGACCTCGAACAAGATTCTTATCCGCGCGTAGCTGCCATCGAAAACGCATTGCTCGGCAAATCGTACTCAAGCGATGATCTTGAAGTACGATTGGCAAGACTCGAGAACAACGCCTTTGGAAAAGCATCTACGCAAGCCGACCTCGGCGAGCGCACAGACGCGCTCCAGCAGTACGTTGAGAAAAAGCTCAATCGTAAATTGTTCAAAGAAGATCCGGAATTTCAATCAACGTCGGATGATGCATCCGAACTCAGTCAACAGCCGAATGATATTGATGCTTATGTTGGTGGTAGCGAGCGATCGAAGGGCGGTTCGCCGAATCGAGTTCGCTCCGTTGGAACAATGCTCGGCACGACGCTTCTGAATGTGGCCGGACTGGGAGTGCCAGGCTTTGGTGGTGTGCGAGTTAGAAACCGCGCCGATCTGCCTCCGAAAGAGCAAGCTGCAATGCAGGCGAATCAGCATCAGGAAGTACAGGAAGAACCTGCAGTTTTTGAGAAAGATGCTCCGCCTGCTACCGCGAAATTGTTGACGAAGGTTGGTTGGTGCGAGATGCAAATTTGGAAGCGCACCTTTCCCTTGATGCACCTGCCGCAGCGACTTGCTCAGTTGAACGGAGAAATTAATTTCGCGCCTGGTAAAACTGGTATTTCTCTCATGGATTGCTCGGCGGCTATGATTGAGGCTGCGAGCCGACATCAGGAGCCACGGTAATTTTGTATACTGACTGCATGGTTAGATCGAATATAGTACGTTTCATCATCCCTGTAACTTGGACCTCCCCCGATTAGGTAGACAGTTGGCTAGGCAAAAGTTGCTCCACGTGC
>CAZISK010001232.1:0-1924 GCA_964541355.1 uncultured Candidatus Obscuribacterales bacterium | reverse complement strand
CTGGAAAAAGCGCAATAACTCAGAAGGTTCATAGCCCAGATCGTTCATTGCCTCAGCGCAATATTCGAAGGCGACAACAATGTTTGGATTGTTCTGCAATGTCTGCTCCATACCCATGCATACGGGAAGTTCGAAGCCTTGAACGTCGATCTTGATGAAACTGACTGGGAAGTTGTTGTTATTAGTGACAAACGAATCGATTGTGTACATCGGTACTGAGATGCTTTCCGCGCCAGGTTTCGAATGTTTCAACTTGTCTGTCATAACGCGATGATCTGCGTGATGTGACTGATTGAGCCATAGTTCGATCGTTCCTTCGGTGTCGCCAACTGCAGAATTAACCGGACAGATGCGACTTTTTGATTCAGTGTCTTCGATCATTCTGATCAGTAGTGCGAAGTTTGAGGGCTCCGGTTCAAAGGCGAATACTTTGAATTCATCGTTGACGAACTGAGAAAACACAGATGCTGTGTAGCCTATGTTGGCTCCAATATCGAGAACATTTCCATTTGCCAACAAGTCACTATGCTTCGTACAGAACGCCTGAAACGGATCTTCCAGAAGCCGTTTGTAGACGAAGTATGACTTTTGAAACATCTGCTGAAATAGGGTGTTCTTCAGAAGCCCAACTCGTTGGGCTTGTCCGTAAATGTTTAGAAGAAGGCTAGACATAAGTCACGCTCAGAAGTAACCTCAGATTATACAAACGTATGGAGTCTTGCGTTCGGCGCGTGGGACCAAGATAATGACGAGTCGCTGGCGAAAGCAGTATCTCGCCGCGATCTAATGGCTTTAAATCCTTGGCTATCTCTGCAAAAAACAAATTATTGTTAATCTCCCCAGTGTTCCCGCCCCATAAAGCAGGCGGTGCCGATTATGCCTTGCGCCTTGCGCAGGAAGTGGGGGCGCGGGGAGTGGACGTAACTGTCGTCACATCGAAGTCTGCGGGTGTCACTGAGTTTAAAGGCATCTCCTGCTTGCCCATCATGGATAGCTGGTCTTGGAGGCAATTGCCGAAACTGTTGAAATTGATTCGGGCAGTACAACCCAACGTCATAGATGTGCACTTTACAGGATGGGCATATGCCGAACATCCGATGATCACGATGTTTCCAGCATTTGTCGCTCGGCACTTCCCTGATATTCGTCTCGTGACTCATATCGAGTTCATTCGCGGGATCGACCGTTCAGCCGCAGCATTTCCTAGTCTTGCAGTAAGGAAGTTTTTTACCTATCTATTTGGAAGACAGGGCATCGGTTACGACTATGGCTACTTGCTGCGCGAAAGCAAAAGTCTCATTGTTCTCGGAGAGTGGGAACGCGATCAACTGACCACTCAACACGGAGATGAATTGAAGCAAAAAATTGTCGTAGCCGCTCCGGGCCCGATAATGCCAATCAGTCAACCGTTGACTGATGAAGAGCGTGCTGCCGTCAGGAGCCGCCTGGGCTTCACTTCCAGTGACTTTGTCGTTGCCTTCTTCGGATACATGTTTCCGGGTAAGGGGTTAGAAGTTCTCTTTCGTGCAGCGTCCAAACTCGCACACAAATTGCCGATCAAATTGATGATGGTTGGCGATACCCCAGAACCTGCAGTGATGAGCAAGATTGGTGACGATGATTACATTGGAACACTGAAAAGGCTCTGCCAGGAGCTAGGCGTTTCCGAACGAGTTGCGTGGACCGGATACACAGCATCTGACAGTACAGATGCCTCTAGATTTCTTCGAATCTCAGATATCTGCGCGTTGCCATTCGATGCGGGCGTGCGATTGCATCGAAGCAGTTTCTCCTTTGCCGCGGCACATGGTTTGCCGATTATCTCAACGCGCGCAGAACGGATGGAGTCGCCATTCATTGAAGGCAACAACATTTTGCTTGTCGAGCCTACTAACGTTGATCAGCTAGCCGGCGCCATGGAGAG
>CAZISK010001231.1:0-1925 GCA_964541355.1 uncultured Candidatus Obscuribacterales bacterium | reverse complement strand
TACAAATTTCAACGATGCCTTGGACACTCCCGGACGCACTCTTAGAGTGCGTCCTTTCTTGCGACTCTCAGCCCGAAGGCGGATGCCTTTTGTTTACCTCATCAACAGCGAGCCGACGCTTTACTGCCTGAGCTAGAAGTCCTGCTCATCGGCTCCCAGTGGGATGGTCTGACGGAACAGTTCTTCAGTTAGCCCCTCTGCTTCGAGCGACATACTAGGAATCTCCTCCTTAACTGGCTTCCCCAGCTTGTTGTAGGTTATCTGAGAAGTGAGCAACCCTTCTTCGTCGTATGCACGAACGACTCTGCCACTCTCGGTCAGCACCTCGACTTCCTTTACGGAAAAGGTGCCATCGGGTGCAGGGTTCTCCCGTTGACGGTACAAGCGAATGCGCTTTTGCACGGAGCCGTCTGATCCGAAGATCTTAACTTCTCCCAGCTCGAATTGACCAGTCCCGTAGGGGGAGCGCTGGTACCAAGCTTGTTCGAACATTTTCTGTCCGTTAGCGCGTTTGTAGGTATCAACCAGATACGGTTTACGTTTGGCCTCATCGGCGCTGAAGTTTCCTCCCAGCGTTTCTCTAATGAATTCGCGATACTCACCGCGACCGCTGATCCTAAAGGTGATGACGCGCCCACGGCGCTCAACTTCCTTGTGAATGGTGGCACCATCTTTGCAGTAGAAGATGGTGTGCACACTGCCGTCTGGCCAGTTAACAGCCATTTGCTGTTTGCTGCCGTCATCTCTGAAGCGAAGCGACATCCAGGCATGCCTTGCAAGTTCACGCTTCACTTCGATCAGTTGCTCGGACGACCAGGCATACCTTCTAGTCTCGAGCGCCACGTCGCCAGAGCTGTCATAAACTCGCTCCTCTCGGCTGTAGAGTGGTGGTTTGAAGTCTCGAGAAAACGGGGGGATGCGGTAAGTTCGGACCGACTGCGATCTCGTACCGTCGTCTCGGAAGGTTTCTGATTCCATTGCCAAGGTACATCCCTCTTCCGGACGGTAATTCGTTGTTTTGCTTCGGATCGTCGTTCCGTCTCCGAAGTAGATAATGTTTGTCCGGTTCCCGCGGCGATCTGATGTCTCCAGCTCAGTCTTTGGCGGCGGTTCTTTGGCTGCTTCCCATTTACAGCCCGCAAATAGGAGCACAGAGAAAACAAAGATCCACGCATGAGGTCTGCATACGCGCATGACTTTTCCTTTCGAATTTCGGATGTCTCTTCTTGCTTAACACCGCTCGAACAAGCCGCTAGATCTCCCACAGAGCCGTCGTGACTTTGCCGACGATGTCGTTGCGTTTGCGGAAATCTCCGCAACGCATCACTTCGGAAAAGGACGTGAGTCCGAGATAATTGGGCACCTCTTTTTTCTGCACCTCGGCTGTCAGCTTCGGTAGATTGCGGAGCAGCTTCTCCTGCTTCGGCTTCAAGAGTGTGCGAATTGCGTCAGCGATTAGAGTTATCTGCTCTTCCGTCGCTGTGTTTTCCGCCTCCTGGCGAAAGTTCAAGGAGAGGGACATCCAGTCAGGTTTGGGCGGAACAACCTTCGGAAACAGCCCTTTCAACGAGACTTGCCTGTTATTGAAGAACGAGTAGGACGGCAAAACACGTTGGTTGTTTTGCTTACTACTGTTCTTACGGTTCTTCCTGGACATGTTCACTCCTTTCATGGGTGATAAAGAACGATCCTCGATCGACGGAGGCGGCGGGAATCATATTTGGTGCTGGCTGGGAACTCTGGGTTTCTTTACCTGCGTCGATGAGGTCGTTGGAATGTCTCTACCGTATTCCGATTAGTGGTCGCTGAGCAAGGTCTGATCAAGGTTTTCGGAATAACCGAACTATCCGAGCCGTCGCGCATCGAGCGTTGAGTAGCTAATTGACGCGATATTATCGAGTTAGATAACTTTAGCCGTGGCTCGA
>CAZISK010001230.1:0-1934 GCA_964541355.1 uncultured Candidatus Obscuribacterales bacterium | reverse complement strand
TTTCCGCCTCAGCTGCATATGAGGCGGTAATTTTGAACCACAACTGAGTTTCTCCGCCGCGCAAAGGTGCCGTGCCCACAACCCCATGGAGCTCGGCATTTTTTGCATCTATATGAAAAACGACGAATCGTAGTTGTGTCGAAACAAGCTGAATAATCGTAACCAGTCAATCGGAACGTCGTGTATCTATTTGCCGTTAGACATTCGCCGTTCACGGCGGCTAACTGTAGATTATCGAACCAAGTCAGAACCCCTGTATTCAGTTAGCTACGACAACCCAGAGTAACTGCCGACGCGTAGCGGTGACCAATGCAAATTCTCGACGAATGCGTAACTTTTTGTTTACACCATTCGAAAAATGATGCATAATTATTCGGAAGGAATGTATGATTATGCAAGCAAGGACAGACCGGCACCAAAAGATTCTAGACCTGGTCGCTAACCAAAACATTGGGACGCAGACGGATTTAGAAAGAGCGCTCAGAAAAGAAGGCTTCCGCGTAACGCAGGCGACCCTTTCGAGAGACATACGAGAGCTAGGTCTCGTCAAGATTGCTAGTGGAGGACGCTACCGATATGCAAGTCGTCAAAATATACAATCGTCGACGACGACGTCGCATACGATGCATGCGTCGCTTGCAAGTGTAAAACGCTTCGTAAGAAAGATCGATTGGTCAGGGAATACGGTTGTAATCATAACTGACAGCGGCGCAGCAGCTCATGTAGCCGAGGCTATTGATCGCCTTGAACTGGGTCAAGTGCTCGGAACCGTTGCCGGAGACAACACCATCTTTCTTGTCGTGCATCGGGATGCAGCTGCTAAAAAGGTCGTAAAACACCTTGAGACGCTGCTCGGTTAAGACACAACCGAAGCAACATATAAAGAGGATTTTGAAATGAAGAAAATTTTGCTTGCCTACAGTGGTGGGCTGGATACGTCGTGCATTCTAGCTTGGCTCAAGGACACCTACAATGTTCCAGTGGTCGCATACTGCGCAGATGTCGGACAGGGGGAAGACCTCAATCTGGTAGCCGAAAAGGCTATCAAAACCGGAGCCGAAAAGTGCGTGATTGATGATCTACGAGCCGACTTCGTCAACAACTATGTGTTTCAATCCATCAAAGCTAATGCCCTGTATGAGGGCGTTTACCTGATGGGCACATCGCTGGCTCGTCCGTGCATCGCACAAGGAATGATTACGGCCGCACTCAAAGAAGGCTGTGATGCCATTGCCCATGGTGCAACCGGCAAAGGGAACGATCAAGTTCGGTTCGAGTTGGCGATAAAGTCTCTTGCTCCGCATTTGAAGATCGTCGCGCCCTGGCGCGAGTGGAACTTTACGGGGCGCAACGACCTGATCGCATATGCTGAGAGCAAAGGGATTCCCGTACCCGTAACCAAGGAAAAACCATATTCAATGGACGCCAACCTTATGCACATCAGTTACGAAGGTGGCATCCTCGAAGACCCTGCTGTTGCACCACCCAGCGATATCTATCTCTGGACGACAGATCCTGAAAAAGCCCCGGACCAATGCGAAGAGATAATCATCGAATTCGAATGCGGCATTCCAACCAAAGTGAATGGAGAATCGCTCAACCCGGTTGACCTCCTCAACAAAGTCAATACGATCGGCTCCAAGCACGGCATTGGACGGGTGGACCTGGTAGAAAATCGTTTTGTCGGCATCAAATCGAGAGGTATCTATGAGACACCAGGAGTAACACTACTGATGCAAGCTCACATGGCTCTCGAATCACTCACTCTGGACAGAGAAGTTGCTCACCTCAAGCAAAGCTTTGCTCTTAAATTCGCCGAGTTGACTTACAACGGCTTCTGGTTCGCGCCAGAGATGACATTGATAAAAAACATGATCGAGACATCTCAATCTAACGTAAGTGGCTGGGCAAAACTGAAACTGTTCAAGGGCAAC
>CAZISK010001229.1:0-1935 GCA_964541355.1 uncultured Candidatus Obscuribacterales bacterium | reverse complement strand
CGACATGCATGACGTCGGATGTCCAGAGCCTGCTTCGGTGGTCGCCCTGATGCTGTCGACCCGGAATTGCTGTGCCAGTTGCTGAATCTTTTGATCTGTGGCCGTTTGAACTTCAACCATGTTTTTTTCCTTCTTTGGAGTCGAAACGCAACGCCTTCACGATCCGACCATGCGGCTATCGCCGGGACAGATAGCCGTCTGGCGCTATTGCCGTCAGGTCGAGAGCCCGGATCGGAACGTGAGTGGATATATGCTACCGCAGATATATGATCATTTACTACAGGTTTGCCAGCAAGATTTGGTAAAGGCAGGCTAGACCCCAACAGTTGGGGGTTGAGGCAAACTTTCATATCACTGTGGTCGATCTGGAAACAGGGCTGTTAACACCAGCAACCCGGCCGCGGGGATTCTCGCGAGAATGATACTACCAGTAGTGTCATTCTCGCGACGTCTTCTATTCCGGATCGCCGGGCATTTTGATTCGGGTCGGCATCACCCAACCCAGTTCCTGCAACGCATCATCGAAGCTGACCTGATGCTTTTCGCAGTGGTTGAGTGCAATGATCGCCTGTTCCATTCGGAGAAATCCTTCGCGGACGAGAAATTGTGCTCTCAAAGAGGCGTGAAGCGTTTGCTCATTGATCAAGCCTGTGACCAACAGAATTTTGCCTATTAGGGCAGAGTTACGAGCGCTGAGGTCGATGGCGTTCTTGATATCGTCCTCGGTGACAATGCCGGCGGCTTTGAGCAGCTCTCCAAGTCTGATAGTCTCGTTCTGCTCGCTCTTGAGCAGGCCGAGCTCCGCGACCGATTGAGCCATTGATATGTTACGAGTGGCTACCTGTCTGAGCGCTTCCGACGCTTGCAACGCGTTTAACGTACCGTTGATCACCATCTCTTGAAATTTCAATGCGGTATTCAAGACTTCGCGGCTGACATATCCGCAATCAACCAGCACTTGACCGACAGGCATCTCGCGGGTGAGGCCGATCTCCAGGGCGCCCATCAGGTCGGAATCGGTGACCAGTCCGGAAAGCACGAACAGCTCACCAAGCCTGACCGTCTGTCTCAAGGGCGGCTTGTAAAAACCCTGATCGATGAGCGATTCTTCCAGACTGACGCGCCGGCGCTTGGCGGATCTTAATCCTTTGATGGCCTGTTCCTTCGACACTTTGCCGTCGCGAATCAGGATTTGAGCAGTCAGTGCCGAGCCAAGCAACTCTTCGCTGATCGCCTGGGTTAAAACCAATATTCGTCCAAGAGGAAGTCCGGTCTCTGAGCTTGTGTTGAGACATTCTTTCAGTTGGTCCTCGTTGACGAGCTCCGCGAGCTTGAGCAGCTCACCTAGCTTCGCCGTTTCGGCGGTTTTTCTGCCACCCCAACCGCGGTTGCGCAGGGCCTGTTCGAGTGTGACATCTTCGCGTGCTACCTGCTTGAGCGCTTCCAGTGCCAAATCGACCTCCACGACGCGATCTTTGATAAGAGACTGTGCTTGCACCGCAGCTTGCAGCTCCCTATCAGTCATGTATCCCGACATTATCAGAACACGTCCGATCGGCAGCCCGGTCTCGCCAGCCACTCGGATAGCGTCTTCCAGCTCCTTCTCCTTCAGTATGCCCACGCGAATAAGCAGCTCTCCGAGCTTTATTAGCGTGCCCCCCTCGCTCATTGTTGCGCCCTTCCAGTTGCCGGATTCAATTGTCCGGTGTAGCAGCCCTGTTTAAAAGCTACCCTTCAATACCGAGATTATCTCACTTGATTTCGAGCCAAATCCTTTACAGATCGCAACATTTTGAGAGGAGGCGATGAATCCATCTGCAATACCATCCGGAAACAAAAACACAGGCTGTTCGAACGCCTGTGTTTTTTAATATCTACCCCCAAGGGGATTCGAACCCCTGTCGCCTCCGTGAAAGGGAGGTGTCCTAGGCCTCT
>CAZISK010001228.1:0-1935 GCA_964541355.1 uncultured Candidatus Obscuribacterales bacterium | reverse complement strand
GGTGCAGATTCAGGTCTCCCGTGCGTATGGTTACTTACAACGAGCGCGATCAGAAGTTCACGGTCACGGTCAATGATCTCGTCAAGCGCACGATGTACTCCGAGGTTTTTGACCATGTCGTAGTTGCTAATGGACATTTCTCGACCCCCAATGTGCCTTACTTCGAAGGGTTCAGCACATTTAACGGGCGCATTCTACACTCGCATGACTTCCGCGACGCGCTTGAGTTCAAAGACAAAGACATCCTCATTATCGGGACGAGCTATTCTGCCGAAGACATCGGCTCGCAATGCTGGAAGTATGGTTGCAAATCAGTCACTGTTAGTTACCGCAACAAGCCAATGGGATTTGATTGGCCTGACAACTGGACTGAAGTCCCTCTACTTCAGAAAGTTGAAAATAGAACTTGCACGTTCAAAGACGGCACCACCAGAGAGGTCGATGCAATCATACTTTGCACCGGTTATTTGCACAGCTTCCCATTCTTGCCCGATGACTTGAGGTTGGAAACTGCCAATCGCTTGTGGCCGCTAGGGCTGTATAAAGGTGTGGTCTGGGAGAACAATCCCAAGCTGTTCTACCTTGGAATGCAAGATCAGTTTTACACTTTCAATATGTTCGACGCACAAGCCTGGTATGTGCGCGACGTGATTTTGGATCGGGTTAAACTGCCTGGAAAGGACGCAATGACAAATAACTCGATGGCGTGGCGTCAACGCGAAGAGACTCTAAAGGACCCAACCGAGCAGATCTACTTCCAGGGCGACTACGTGAAAGATTTGCTCAAGACAACCGACTATCCGAGTTTCGACGTAGATAAGGTCAACGAGATGTTCATCGAATGGGAGCACCATAAGCAAGAGGACATCATGGGTTATCGCAACAACACCTATCGTTCCGTCCACACTGGAAACATGCAACCGCCGCACCATACACCATGGGCGGAGGCAATGGACGACTCTCTCGAGAGCTATTTACGCGTTGGCACCAAACAGGAGTTAGCTGTTCTCTAAAGCATCCGATACAACACACTCTTCGCACCACGCCATATATGCGAAGACATGTGCGGTGACAAAACAACAAGGAATAGGATTGATTATGCTTTTTATGGTGATTGAACGATTCAAAAATAGAGACGCTGACGCGATTTACAATCGTTTTCTAGAGCGCGGGCGCATGTTGCCAGACGGGCTCACATACGTAGATAGCTGGGTCGAACCAAATTACGATCGCTGCTTTCAGTTGATGGATTGTGACGATCCAGGATTGCTTCAGCTTTGGGCTGTTCAATGGGAGGACCTTGTAGAGTTTGAATTTATTCCCGTACTTACATCAAATGATGCTTGGGCCGGCTTTCCGGCTGTGTCGTCCTAAAAGCCGCGCCATCCGAGCCTAGCTCGCGCTGGAATCTTACCTTTGCCAAGTTATAGAACCGCAGCTATCAACAACAGATCTGTGCGGGCGCGTGGTCGATCAGTCTCAACAGTCCAATCTCAAGCAAAGTGTTTTCACGAAGTGAGCCCCTAATCCTTAAAGTTGTCGTCCAATCCTTTCACTCATTTTTTCGACGTCCCTTTCAGATCCAGCACGAGAATCCTGACCTCATCTCCGGTTTGGGTCAACCATTAGCCATTTGATCCACCCAATGTCATCGTGATGCCATCGTCGGACGCCATCATTGTCGGATTAGGCGAGTAAGGGTGGACCATACATATGACAACGGGTTCTCAGAACAGCCCGGATCTACGGAAGGGGGAAACCTTCAAAGTTAGCAGCAACCAAGAAAGCGGAGTGTGGGACAGCTTCGTGCAAGAGTTGTGGGCAAGCACTAGAAAAATAACGGCGCCGGATACAAGTGTTGTTGCTGCTGAAAATGCGGTCGCTCAAGACATTCAGAAGCCGACTGGCGTTGCCAGCGATTCTGTGGACACACCG
>CAZISK010001227.1:0-1937 GCA_964541355.1 uncultured Candidatus Obscuribacterales bacterium | reverse complement strand
CGTGAAAAGAGCTTCGGGGCAGTCAGACAATATTAGCGTGTCAGCAGATGAGATGGGAAAACTTGGTGGTGAGGCGGTAAAGCAGAGGCTCGATCTACCCAATCTCGTAAATGGCAAATTGAACCCGGACAAATTCGAAAAGATTGCCGACAATCTCTATTTCGATCACCAGAACAACGTCCTGCGCGATATCGAGATACAGGGCGATAAGGTCGTAAAAATGACCTTGTCAAATGATTATTACCTTGTTGGTAAAGAGACGCTCGCTCAGATGAGGGATCGGCCGAGCGATTTCGGCTCAAACAAAGAGAGTCTTGAAGTCGGAAAGATGGGTGATTCTCCTCGCATTCTCGCCAGCAGATTGATCGAGCTGTACATTAACTCGGAAGATCGTCTCCGAGTGGCAAAAGATTCGGACAAACAAGAAAAGATCAAGAAAGAACAGAAGCAAATTGTCAAAGCGCTCTTCGACTGCACCAAAGAAGATGTCGATAGGGCAATAGATCTTTTGAATGAAGAACATCAAAGCGTACTCGACAACAAACGCAATCCAAGCGTCCGGCGAGAGATTGGCTCCAAGATAACGCCATCAGACCTCAAAGCCATTTTGAAAGAAAGAGAAAGCGAGCGTGTTGAAGAGGTCGCCCTGCTCCGCGGACTTCGAAAAGTTGTTCAGGAGGAGGGGCACCAGACCAGGATGGAGAAGCTGCAGTCGCTGCTTCAGAAGGCCTACAAGTCCGATGTCGCCAAACGTGCCTCCGTGTGGGTGATTGGGGCTGGAGCGTTGTATCAATCGTTCAACTCCGGCAATAGCTCAGATGGTTCGCTTCGTCTTGGCCCTACCAATGGCCGGTAGACCAACCCTGGCGCAGTCCTCAGCATCGAGGGTCCTCTTCATTGAGGACAACGCATCGCTAAGGTTCGGAACCCTTCGGTAGACGCGAACAGCGCAAACACCGAAGAACCGCTCAGAGAGCGACGCACCACTGGGAGGGCCGGCGTCCCGCGGCATATAAAAGCCCTGATCGGCGCCGGTTCTCAGCAAACAGGATGAAGAAATGTCATCTTGAATCGTTAAGCTAATGGCATTGAGATTCGTCTCGGTGATTTTGTAAAACGTAGATGATGATACCGAAAACGGATGCGGCACATTCCGTTGACTCGCTTGTCTCAAAGAGATTCAGAATGGGGGAAACAGCATGGTGGGACCGAAGGATCGTATCATTGAAAGAGCTGATGGCGAGAACCGCGATGATGTTCTCAGCTCGACGTACATCGAACTGGTAAGAAGCGACACTCGACAGACTTCGCCGCGATCAGCCACCATAAGTACCATGCCGCTTCCCGAACTGAGCCTCGTGGATAAGCTCGAAGCTGAGCCTGTGGAGCTGAGCGTTGACGAACTACAAGCTGAGAACAACGCGACATCAGCTTATGGTAATGCGTTCGATGAGAACAGGGAGCAATCAGACAATGGTGATGCACGAGTTAATAATGAGTCGCAATCATCCGACAGCGACGATAACAACGCAGCACCCGATGGCGATGATGCAAAAACTGAAAACAATGAGAAAATCAGCGAGCTTTCTCTCGATCCTCTTGAAGCCGCACGAGCGAGGTCGATTCAATCTGTACTGCCGTTGATGGTGGACCGATTGCAGCTGGACGATTCGGAGGAGGTGAAGAGGTTGCTTGCTGATGAGCGTCAGGGTATTGTGCGCGACAAATCGGGAATTGTTGTCGAACATAATGAAGCACCTATCTTCGGGAAGACCTCGCAGAGAGTACTTTCGTCCTTTGCGCGCAGCTTGAGTCTTGAAGCGCGTGATTGTGCATTCGGTTTGATCGATGCAAATGCAGAGTGGCCCGTAGGCGGGCCGAAGCTTCCAAGGGAAGTCGATGGTACGATGCCGCCTGCGAAATATCTTTCCCAGATT
>CAZISK010001226.1:0-1960 GCA_964541355.1 uncultured Candidatus Obscuribacterales bacterium | reverse complement strand
GTTGTGCCTGGATTGCAACAGCCCGCGATGCAGCAAGGTGGAATGTCTCAGCCTCAGTACAACCAAATGGTTTGGCCGACTCAAGTGCCGACCGATGTCCAGCAACCTAATGAACAATCGATGTTTCAGCCGGAACTAGAGACGCCTGATTCCAATAAGAAAGCGAAAAAGAGTAAGAAGTCCAAGACAACTCCTTATCAACAGCAAGAACAAGCTTTGCAGGAAGCTCAAATGGCTCAGCAGCTTGAAGAGATGAAGCAGCGTCGCGAGAGCGAAGAAAGCTTCAAAATGAGCAGCAAATTCGACGACCGGCAACCCGACGACGGTTCGGGAGGATTCGGCAGCACGAAGAAAATCGGAAAGGGCATGGCTTCCGGTGTCGGTAAGGCGATGAAGACCGGTATCCGCTACGCGGCTCCAGCAGCCGGCTACGTCGGATCGTTCTTCCTGCTACGTGCTGCGCTTGGCGGCAGCAACGCCGGCAACTCTGTCATGATGATGCCTGGCGGCGGCGGTATGTACTTCGTTCCTTAGCCTGTCGAGCGATTGTCGAGTATTTCACACTATCAGTCGTGTAGATTGCTTTCATACGACTTCAATTCGTCCACAACCTGTCTCTCATTAGCAGTTCAGGCTGCTGGAGCTGGTCAAAAACTGGTCTTGCTAGAACTGGCTGCTGCCGACAATGCCAGGAGCCATCCAAGAGCCCGGATAAATTATTGGGAAAAACTGCTGACTTCACTTTGATTTCACGTTGAATTCACTTTAGATTCACGATGAGTGAATAAATTTAGTAGACAAGAATAACTCATCTACTAGCCAGGTTTTTATGACTTCAACATTCAGAGCGCCAAAAGATGACAGCGTTTTTCGCGACACGAGAGTGGACCTTCATCTAAGACTGAGTTCTCCCCGGCATATGCAAGTTCTCGATAATCACCTTGATGTTGATATCCAGGCTCTCGAGCGCAAGCGCGAAGAATTGCTTGAGTTGAGCATGAAGTATGATCTGGCTGCGTTGGCAAAGCAGGATGCCGTTGTCAATGTCGAGACGCTGCGCCGAAATCAGAGCCAACAGCCTTTTGACGACTTCGCCTATGTATTGGCTTACCTTGCAAGAGAGACTCGCCGCGCGAATCGATTTTTGCGTCCGATGTCCGTTTTCGTCGTTGCATTCGAGGAGCTACTGTTTTTAGCAGCCAGGCACGGTGTCGATGTCTACAGGCAATCGCTGTCGTTCATTAGTTGCGCTGCTGAGAAATGCCTTGATGCGGATTTGGATATAGTGGGCTTATATGGAACGGATCGAATCCTCCTTGCCTTGCCTGAGACTCATGCTGCCAAGGCGGTTTTCGTAGCCGAAAGCCTGAAGGATAGTTTTCGCAAGAATGCATTTGAGTTTGAGACAACTCGTATGTTTTTGAAACCGAGCATCGGCATTTCAAGTCTTCCACTGCATGGACGTGACTGGATGGAACTGGTGGCCAGAGCGGATCTAGCTGCTGATGCCGTCTTGGTGGCTGGTGGCGGGCACGCATTCGGACCGCAGTAGCGCCCCGTGATGATCTGAAATCACTTGGTATCACCGATGATGCCTATCAGCGCTCGCTCCATCTCTCTTTCGTCTTTGCGACTGAGGGTTAAGCAGATATTGACCATCGCCAGGGCGCTTGCCAGGAATGACATTGCGACGATGACTAGTTCAACACGATAACCGGTGATGCCACCGGTCATGATGGCAGATACGCCAGTGAGAAAAACTACGGTCATCAGTGCAAACCACATGCTGAACAGGATTCTCACAGCTGGTTTTACTGAAAATGAATAATCGACTATAGAGCCGTGCGAGGCATCGTTCACCACTCCGAAGAGCGCTCTGGCGAATGGATTTGGGAAGCGAGAGCTGCGAGCGATAATAAATTGTTTTCCAGATACTCGCACTATAAATGAGTTTCGCCTA
>CAZISK010001225.1:0-1960 GCA_964541355.1 uncultured Candidatus Obscuribacterales bacterium | reverse complement strand
GCTGCGATACTTCGTGGCAGATCGTCGAATTGTCTCGATCAGCTTGTCAGCAGGCGTGAACGAAGGTAGAAGCACTTCCGGTGTCTGCTTGAAGGTGCCTTCCAGCGGAAGGAAGTTGCCTTCGCGAATGCAGACCAGGGCAGGACATGTTTGTCTCGATTTCAGTTGGCTGATGAGATCGGGTAGAACGTCGCTCGAGGACGGCAGATTGTAGATGACTACATCCGGCTTGGTACGTCGAATCTGCTCTTCCAGCTCCAGTCGAGCAACTGCACATCCCACAACTTCGATGTCATCGAATTGATCGAGATAGAGACTCAACATAATCAAAGCCGGCTGGTCTTGTTCAGCAATAAAAACTCTTGTTGTGGTGTCGTGCATATTCGTATGCTCCAAAACGACGTGCCGAACCGCACTCAAGCCGCAAACAGTAGGTCGCAGTTGAGGTTTGCTCAAAGATAAAGAGAAACTGAAGACACTATTAGTGTATACCCTTCGGTACTAAATGAGAACATGTCGTATTCAGATCGAATATGCTACTCGCGCTTCGCTGGAACATTGATGAATACTGGGTTCTGTGTATTCACACAGGGCTTGAGGATGGCATTCTTAAGTAGATTTAGCTTCTTGCCAACGCTGATGAGCAGGCGATTTCTTAACGAGTCATTTTCGGTCACCGCCCACATCGGACACTTGAAAGCCGCTGACCATGCGGCTTCGGCTTGGCAAGTATTATTGTCGAGATATCTCCACAACCAGGAGACTCAGATCGATGGCTCGAACGGAATGCGTAAGCGCACCAACGGATATATAGTCGACTCCCTTGATAAGGTAAGCATCGAGGTTGCTCAGGTTGATGCCGCCGGAGACTTCAATTTTGCTTTTCCCAGCGATCATCAAAACGGCCTTGCGCACCATTTCTGGTGTCATGTTGTCAAGTAGGATCTTCTCGACTTTGTTGTCCAAAGCCTCGGTTATTTCTTCGAAGTTGGTTACCTCGACCTCGACCGGTTTCTTCTTATGCTGTCTGCGTACGGCTTTGATCGCATTTGTGATACTTCCGGCCGCCCGGATGTGATTCTCCTTTATAAGGATACAATCGAACAGCCCCATTCGATGATTCACACCGCCCGCTGATCTGACCGCGTATTTTTCGAAGACCCTCAAGCAAGGTGTAGTCTTTCTCGTGTCTAAAATGCTGATACCATGAGGAGTTGTCTTATGAACGAACTGTCTTGTCATTGTCGCGATGCCTGACATTCTTTGCAGGAGGTTTAACGCCAATCGCTCACCTTTCAAGATTGGCGCCGCCGGTCCTTCCAGGTGAATGATCTCCTTGGGAAGTTGCGTTGTTGGCCGATCTGGAAAAGCTGTTCCTTCCGGAATCAGAATTTTTACCTCAATGTCGCCGGAGAAGCGCTCCATAACCAGCTTGAAGATGTCAAGTCCGGCGATGACTGCCGGCTCCTTTAGCACAACGACCGCCCGGGCTCGACAATCGTCTTTGATGATGGAGTCGGAGGTCAGATCGCCCTCGTTGTCGAGTCCGAGATCCTCGCTAATGGCGAGATCGATCGCACGCTCGATGAATGTGTCCGAGATGGAAGTTTTGGAAATCTTCTTAGATGGGGTTTTGGTGCTAGTTTTCACGAGGTCAGTCCGTTGACATTGAAGGCGTGGCGGCGGCGGTAAGGCATCGAAGCTCGACATCTTGCAGCGTTTCTTATGGAACAGAGCAGAATAGTTCTGTATTCTGTAAACACTTGAAGAGACATTTTAACCTCTACTTGATCACTTACGAAGCCACCCCTATCATGTTGTTGACAACCTGAGTTTGTTTGGAAGGAGAAGATTGTGGAAGCCAAAAAAATCTTACGGGTTTTGCTTGTAACGCTATTGCTCGTAGTTTCTTGGTCTTTTGGTTATGTTCACGCCGCCTACAACCCTGAGGTTAACAATA
>CAZISK010001224.1:0-1969 GCA_964541355.1 uncultured Candidatus Obscuribacterales bacterium | reverse complement strand
TGTTTGCACCCAATGAGTTATCGCTGACGGAGATTCTGTCAGTCTTCGTTCGTATCTCTCTTGCTTTGTCTCATGCACATAACCGACTGATCGTGCATCGAGACATCAAGCCCGCTAACATAATGTTCAAACAAACAAACGACGGCGCTTTCCATCCAATCTTGATCGACTTTGGAATAGCGAAAAATCTCGGCGAATCAAAAAGCACGAAGTTGACGGGCGCCGGATGCGCTCTGGGAACTCCTGCCTATATGAGTCCGGAACAATGTAAGCACTTCGAGCTGAATCATCAATCCGATCAATACTCACTCGGCTGCGTGTTGTTCGAGGCGCTGACCGGTAAACCGCCCTTCAGCGGTGCCACAGCACTCGAAACCATGTTGATGCAAATTCAATGTGAGCCACCAGACTTGTTGAACCAGGCGCGAATTGAAATCCCGATCCAGCTTGTCGAAGTGGTTGTTCGAATGCTATCCAAGCATGCCCAGGATCGATTCTCCTCAATGAACGAAGTTGCCGAAACCCTTCTGCGCGTTCAAGCAACCTTGGATCAAGAGCACGAAGGCCAGCCTCAAGAGAGCTCCATAACCCGGACGACATCCGGCTCTTCGAAATACATCTTCGCCGCCTTGGGTTTTACAGTCCTGATTCTTATACTGGCACTGATGTTCGAGATCGAGTTGAAACACCAGCGCCGCAAAACTGTACCAGGCAAAACTGCGGGGATGGAATTATCAAGGCCGCGTCTTGAAGACGAAGGCGTTGAGAAGGCGATTGAATTTGTACCAAAGTATTGCCACGCCCAGCCAAAATACATTCAACAGTGCATTGAGAGTCAATCCACGCACATTCAGCTCGACAACTTCATGCTGCGGAACGGAGATTTAGCCTGTTTCAAAAACTATCGATTAGCACAACGGGTCGACTTACACGGGAATAGAGAACTAGACGATTCAGTCATCGAAAATTTTCTCAACTCCAGAGTTGAAACACTGAATCTTGCTGAAACTGGCGTCAAGCGTCTCAACGTCGTCTCAAGACTGAAGTCTCTCAAGAGATTAGAACTGAGAAAGACTAGGCTTAATCCGAGCGCCTTCACTGAGATTCGGAAATTACCGTTGCTGGAACGCCTCGACCTGAGCCACATTAGCTCGGTCGACGACGAAAGCCTCAGCGCTCTTTCGAATTCGAAATTGAACACGTTGGATCTAAGCTACACAAACGTCAGGTCTTTAGAAAGCATCGCCACGTTAACCGGCTTGGTCGATCTGAAATTGAACGGGACCAAAATCGAGAACTCTGCAATTGCAAATCTCGGTGCTCTTTCATGCTTGAACTCATTGGCGCTTGCTGATTGTCAAAACCTGGACGAAGAGGCATTTGCTTATCTCGCAAAACCAGGGGTGAAGCGACTGGATCTCTCCGAGACCCGGACTCGCAACCTCGGACAGGTAGCAAGACTGACTACGCTAACGGATCTCAGGCTCAATCGAAGCAAAATCAACGATGAGGCGCTTGGCTCGTTATCTACGATGCCGATGCTGACGCACCTGGAACTCGACGGGACATCGATCACTTCGTCCGGTCTCAAGTATCTTGGCGAGATGGACAGCCTCGAAAGTGTTTCACTATTCGGAATCGACCATGAACGTTTGCCACTATCAGTAGTCTCACAACTGACAAACAAGTTGCCGTACTGTGAGTTCCCTCCGTATCGTCCTGCTTCGCTGGAGCTGTACATGACTGGCTTGGCCCGGGCTCAGGCTGCCAACGATTGCTCCACAGCGATCGAATACTCGACTCAAATAACAAAATCGATAAAAAAAACAAGAGGGTCAAACTGCTCGAAGCTGGCAAAGTTTTACTACATCCTTGCAGAATGTAACTTCCGGCTGAAGCGAAAGGCTGAGGCGGAAAGATGTCTCTCCAGATCAATCGAAATCGCACGCAATAAAGGCGATTTAGACAC
>CAZISK010001223.1:0-1986 GCA_964541355.1 uncultured Candidatus Obscuribacterales bacterium | reverse complement strand
CCAGCAATACTTCTTCATTTGCAATCTCGAATCTATCGCAGTTCAGCCACAAGCCGGAGCGTTTCATCGGCATGCACTTTTTCAATCCGGTCGACCGAATGCCGCTCGTCGAAGTGGTTACACACGAACGAACAGATAAAGAAGTGCTGAAAGCAGCGGTGGCGTTCGTAGCACAACTTGGAAAGATTCCTGTCACAGTCAAAGACAGTCCCGGTTTTCTCGTCAATCGACTGCTTACTCATTTCATGGCTGAAGCCGCACGCCTGTGCGATGACGGAATCCCGCTCAACTGGGTCGACGATGTCGCCACTCAATTCGGCATGCCGATTGGACCATTTTGCCTGTTCGACGAACTGGGCTGGGAGCTGAGCAGTCGCGTTTGCCATCTGATGCATGAGAAGTTCGGTCAGCGCTACCTGCCGCCGACCATGCTCAACAACATCATGACCTACGGTCTCAATGGCAAGAACGGTGGAGGACTCTACCTCTGGGACGACAACGGCAAACGACTCCAGGAGAATGTCGAATTCCTTGCTAAGGTCAATGTCCCGTATTCGAAAGAAAAACCGGATGAGGCTACCTCGATTCTAATCAGAGACAGACTCTTCCTCCCGATGGTCGATGAAGCTGGCCGGTGTCTTGAAGATAAGATTGTCCGTAAAGCCAGAGATATAGATCTCGCACTTGTAATGGGTGTCGCCTTCCCGCGCTTCCGCGGCGGGCTTCTACGTTGGGCTGATGATCTCGGAATCGATTATGTAGTGGCAACTCTCAACAACATATACACTACTTACAAGCCCGCCCGAGAAGTGGGCAGTTATTTGATGAACCTTCAAAAAGAAGGGCGTCGCTTTTATGGTCTTGGCAGCAACTGATTGAACAATAACTCTATGGCATTTGTTGACGACACTCAAAGATCTGCGCTCCTCACCAAAGCGGTCGAGGCTCTAAGCAGCAGCGACAATGCGCATTCCCTGGAGCTGTATCGCGACGTTGTTCAGACCATAACCAGGCTCTGCAACAAGAATCAGAAAGAGATCGCCAATGAGCTGCAGCAATTGGCGAAAGCTATCGAGGAGCAAGGCAAAGTCGGCGAAGCTTTCGAGTTCAAACAGCGAACCTGCGCTGTCATGCTGGAATTGAGCATGGAAGAGCGACGCAGGGCAAAACTCGGCATGGCTTCACCGCCGGTGACAACTATGCACCACGGCAGTAGCACGGGGGGTGCCGTGGTTCAAACTGCGGAGCCCAGCACCAGCGGTGAAACCGCTCCATCCACGTCAAGTCCCGGCGCTGCGAGAGTCGGCGTGGACACCATTGAACTCGAGCCGTTCAACAGGGAAGCCCAATCGACCGCTGGCGAAGCAGTCGCCTCTGCCACTGCTGGCGATACCGGTCTGCCCTTCATCAATGTGGAATACCTGTACATCGGCAGCAACGATTATGAACGCGATCTGGCATATTACAGGGATGTCCTCCTGGCACAGGAGGTCTGGAAGTTCGATCGCTTCGGTTCACGAATAACGGCTTTCAGCCTATCCGCCGGTCCTTTGATTCTACTAGCGGACTCGCGACGCGGGCCAAGCTGCCAACCGGTTTTTCGAGTTGCCGATCTGGCTACGTCTGCACGCGAGCTTGGACAGCGAGGATGGAAGCCGTCAGCCGGTCCTTTCGGAACGCCGAACGGCGAAGCCTATAGTTTCGAAGATCCAAGCGGCAACAAATTCGCGATTTTTCAGGTCGACGAGACAAGTACAGATCGGGCCTACTACGATCCGACTGAAGGCGAATAGCCCGGCACTTGTGATATTGCCGGCACAGCTTGCGGAGCTGTCGCCCCAGAATCATTATCTCGTGCGGTTTTCCAGAATCATCGCCCGGACAGATCAGCTTTATAGTTAGATAGTCACAAGCTGCATGGGTATAATGGATCGCGACTGTTTTGCGGGGTGTCCAATGACCAATTTCGAGCAGCACGACGACAGC